>CALGTL010000078.1 GCA_937901475.1 uncultured Dehalococcoidia bacterium | reverse complement strand
AGGGTTACTCGGTTTCGGTGGCGCGCTTTGGCACCCTCCGGCTATTGGCTTGATTTCGACACGCCTTCCTGACCGACGGGCCTTTGGCATGGCAATGCACGGTATCGGCGCTGGCGCTGGAGATACCCTCGGACCCCTAGTTGTCGGTGGACTCCTTCTCCTGTTTACGTGGCAGGCAATTTTCAAGATGGCCCTGATTCCCGGGTTATTCTTCGCGATTGTATTTTTCCTACTCATGCGAGGATTCACCACGGGGTCTTCACGGGGGCATACCTCAATGAGAGGCTACTTTACGGCGCTTGGGGAATCTGCGAAACACCGCCCGCTGCTGCTCTCTGTCATTGCCGGAAGCACTCGTACCGGAGGACAAATGACACTCATGGCGTTCGTGCCTCTGTATGCCCTCGATGAACTTGACCTGAGCAAAGGACTAGTGGGTGCCATCGCCTCCCTATTGTTGGGTCTATCGCTCATTTCACAACCGGTGCTCGCCTACATATCTGACCGTATCGGGCGTAAGTACACCGTGCTACCGACCGCTGCGTTGCTCACCATCTTGGCCCCTATGCTCGCGCTGACCACTGGCGCGACTTCGTTGTTAATCGTCGTCGCGGCTATCGGCTTGGTTATGTTTAGCACGGCTCTGGTGCTGAACGCATACGGATTGGACATCGCACCACCAGAGCTACACAGTTCGATCACCGCCGCGCAATTCCTCTGCGGGCTAGCAGTAGGTGGGGTTTCGCCTCTAATCGCAGGAGCAATCGCGGATTCACGGGGAATCGGTAGCACTTTCATCGTCGCCGGTGTGCTGTTTGGCATTACGACGTTGATGATTCTCTTACTGCCCAATGCTAAGTCAGATCGGCCCTCCACTAAATTCGGCGTAAGTTAGGTGCTTCGTACACGAGTGCGCCAGCAATCCCTAGCGCTCGTGCACTCGCACGAACCACATCTTCGAGATCAATCGAAACATGGAAATTGAGCTTGCTGTAGGCACGGTTTTCAGCAAGGAACACGGCATCTGGGTTCGATATTATTTAATGTTACCCCGAGCACAATATCTGTGATGTGCGATAGAGATGCGAGAGGAGCCTCATTGCAAAGTGACATTTCGGTAACCACGACTACGTGTCCCGTGAGTTCAATCTCAACCCGAGAACCTGCTAGTCCTGACACCGCTAACGGATTCGCTCACTCGCTTCAGTAAGAGCTTGCTTGGTAAGTTCCATCGTCAAGTGTTTACGGTATTCAGGTGAGCCATGGACATCCCCCAAGAACTCGATGCCAGCAATCGCACGGGTAGCAGATTTCGTGATGTTCAGGGGGGTGAGCTTCTTGCCTGTCAAGTAACGCTCAATCGTCCGCGCCCTCGTGGGCGCCGGACCCGCACCAGTAATAGCAACACGCGCGCGAGTGCATACTCCCTGTTCGTCGGTAGTCACTTGCGTTGCGATCCCTACAATCGCGAACCGTGAGGCGCGGTTGGCTAGTTTTTTATAAGACCACCCGGTTCGTGGTGGCATAGCAGGAACGTGAACACCAGCGATGACCTCACCTTCTTCTAGCGCTGAGGTATAGGCATCTACGAACATTCTGTCCGCCCGCACTATTCTCCGACGGGCGCTACCAGCGATACTGAACTTTGCGTGGAGTACTAGTAGGGCGGCAGGGAGGTCGGCCGCCGGATCGGCGTGAGCCACCGAACCACCGATGGTGCCTCGATTCCGTACCTGGACATCACCAACCAGTGCTGCCGCCTCAGCGAGTATTGGGCTGATGCGTTGAACTACCTCCGATGACTCGATGTCGTAGTGCGTGGTCATAGGGCCTATGGATAATCCGCCATTAACTTCTTGGATGAACGATAGGCCTTTGATACGACCGAGGTCTACGACAGCCGCAAGGTTCGCAAGCCGAAGCTTCATCATCGGCACTAGGCTCATTCCTCCTGCCAGCACGCGGGCCTCGCCATCGTACTTACGCAGAGTTGAAATGGCCTGCCTTAAGGTCTTGGGAGCGTGATACTCGAATGCGGCGGGAATCATTGATTTCCGCCTTTACTTGAACCCGCGGCTCGCATCGCCGCCGCGATAATGTTTTGGTAACCAGTGCAGCGACAGAGATTACCAGCGATACCTCGACGGACCTCCGCTTCACTGGGGCTCGGGTTGCGTTCTAGCACTTGCATGAGCGTAATCACCATTCCCGGTGTGCAGTAGCCACACTGGAGACCATGCTCAAGCCAAAAGGCTTCCTGTACCGGATGTAGCGAGTCATCGCTTGCCACGCCTTCAATGGTCTGGATGATTGACCCGTCGGCCTGCACCGCAAACAGAGAGCATGATTTCACTGCAAGGCCATCCACTAGCACCGTGCACGCCCCGCATTGACTGGTATCACACCCTATGTGTGTGCCGGTAAGCCTGCGAGTTTCACGAATATAGTGAACGAGTAGCGTCCGTGGCTCGACATCGTCGACACGCGCTTCACCATTGATGGTTATGTTGATCTTCAATTTTTATTCTCACGAAGCAATGATATCTTTCATAGGGAGATTCAGGATGAAAAGAGAAATGGAGCCCATTCCCGCGAAGAAAGCGAATGCCGCGGTGTACCGCAACGCTGCAATTAATGCTGAGAATTTGACGCAGTCCGCTATGCACTCTCTGCCGTAACCGGACGCTTTCATCCTGAATCCATCAAACGGCAAGCGTTCCCTACTTCCTACCGAAGAAGCGAGATGCATTGTCCCACATCAGTTTCTTCATTGACGGCTCAGGGATGCTCTTCCATCCCATGACGCGCGAAGGTGAGTCTGGGAATTCACATTCAGAGTGGGGATAATCTGAGCCATACATCAGGACATGGTCGCCGATGAAATCCATGACCATTTTAATCATGTCTTCATCTTCGGTCATCTCGATGCTAGCGAAGAAACGACCGTCCGCGACGTACTCGTTAACTTTCTTCTGAAGATCAGCAGTGAACCCAACATACTCGATCTGCTCTTCAAGGCGACGCAACCAAAAAGGAAGCCAGCCGACGCCCGATTCAAGAATGCCCACTCGCAGGTTCGGGTAGCGATCCAATACTCCTGATCCAAACATAGACCCCATGAACTTCATCGCACCCCACGGGTGAGAGCATAGGCGTGCAAGCATGCGGTTGTCGTCCATATCACGGTAGCCTGGAAAGTAAGGAGCCACCCAAGTCATGCTGTGATGGAGAATGGGTAGACCGTGCTCAGCTGCTGCCGCGTAGATTGGCTCCATGTCGGGATGATCTAAGGGGCGATTAAGGGCTGCGAATGGTAGAACACCCGCGGCCCAGTCGGTCTTGCCCCAACGCCTAATCTCCGCCGCCGATTCTTCAACATTGGTGCCGGATACCGCTATTAGCGCCATGAACCTGCCCTTGTGACGCGCAATGAAATCATCAGCGAGTCGGTGGTACGCTCCGATTAATCCCATTTCAATCTCAGTATCTCCAAGTGTCGAGAGCCCAATTCCCACGTCTGGGACCATCATGTGAACGTCTGTGCCTTCTTCGTCCATGTCCGCTACACGCAAGTCGAACGCATCATCGATAACGCCGACGGCAGGCAGTTTCTTGCCGCTGTACGAACCGAAATGCAGGCGTGAATGGCCATCTTTAGGGGCTTCTTGTGCGGCAGCGGAGCCAAGGACACGGCGAAATGGAGTGAGGCCGAGCGCGTAGTGATGGCGAGCAGGATCCTCGCGTGGCGTGGTTGTCTGGTCGGAGCGCGCTCCCATCAAGTGAGTCGCTATTGAAGGCATTTTCTTCTTAAACGCCTCGCCCAGGAAGGGCATGAGCGCTTCGATGGACGGATGTATGTGAGTATCAGCGTCGAAAACTTTCTGGCCCTTGATCATTTCGATCCTCGCTACTAGTGCATATGTGGATTAGCGCTGGCGAGTATAACGGAGACTCCGTTGAATGACTTCGAAACTATTCGTAAAATAGAAAGGGAAATGAAGTTCCTTGAGGAGCAGGCAACCAAATGGCATTCAACGGGCTGTACACACTGGAAGAGTTTGGAAATGACGTTGGCGCGGCATTGGATGCCTGGGGTGACAGCATGGAAGCCGTGTTGAGCATGGGCCAGCTTGTCCAACGCTTCATCGCAGAGAACGATACCCGTTCCTTGTGGACTATTGGCGAACCAGCAGCCATTAGCTCCGGCCTACCTGGCCGGAAGCTTCTAGACGACCATGACCAACGCTTTCGCTTACTGCTCGCGGAGTACGCACCGAACACGGCGACCGCTGTTCATTCTCATGAGGGATGGGTGGTCATCGGAATCATTAATGGCAGCGAGCGCTACACGTCCTGGCGCAGGGCTGACAATGGCGCTGACGAAAGGCATGCTGACCTTGAGGTCGTACAGGATCACCACATCATGCAAGGTGAGTTCGGCTACCTCTATAACGAACCCTTCAACGTCCACCGACAGGCAGCGGAAGAACAAGGAGCACTTGAGCTCGTTCTGATGAAGGGCAGAGGCCAGCGTCTCAATCACATTGATGAAGCCACAGGAGAGTGCTCTGCCCCTATTGACCTCAACCGTTAGGCACTTGTCGATACGCTCCCCCGTGGGCTAAACGGTAGAGGTGACAAAGCTACCACTGAGAATGCTCAAGAATGCTGTGTACTCAGTGAGAACCATGTACGTGCAACACCAAATAGGAAATAGGCCTACGTCGTTGCGCGCTCGAGATTGAAGTTGAAACAACTGGCTATCGACTCTTTCACATCAAGCAGGTAGAACAGTTACTGCCACTGCTCTATCGATAAGAGCGAGGTGAGTGTCTATGACGGCACCCTATTAGCGCGATTGGAGAGCAACTAACCTGGTTGGTATTCACTAAACAGGCCTTACTAAATCTCTCCACGTAATTCCATATAGGCACGTTTTATAACGCCAGGAAGCCGATCTTCCTGGCGTCCCCAGTCGTTAAAAGGCCCTAGCTGAAGAGCGACGTAAGCCTGCCCTTCGGTGAGTCCTTTTTCATATGATTTCCGTACTTGGGCAACGACTAACTCGAGGCATCCTCGCATCTCCTGAAGATCAGAGTTGGTTCCTATAGGGCCATGGCCCGGCACAATTACGTCCGCACCGAGGCGCTCAAGCCGTGCCGCTGCGGTGATCCAGTCCACAGGAAAGCCATCGCGGGCATTGGGGATGTATTTGTGGAACGCTAGGTCGCCAGCAAAGGCGACGCCCGCATCTGGCAGATATACAACTACATCTCCTCTAGTATGGGCGCGGCCTAGAAACATTAACTCCAATGACCGTGACGCAAGATGCAAAGTAGCTTTGGTTTCGAAAGTGATGCTTGGTGGAGTGGCTTTCAAGGGCTCCATCTCTGGCCATAGCGCTGGGTATAATTCACGCAGGAATGCTCGATGAGTTTCCCACTCGCTAAATAAATCTTCCCTGCACGTGTCGTGAGCAATGATCGGAACCTGTGGTAGCACTGCATTACCAAACACATGATCGCCGTGCCAGTGTGTATTGATAATGTAGCTAATAGGCGCGTTTGTCACCCGGCGAACCTCTGCCATCATCTGGTTCGCTAGAGACGCAGTCATCAGCGTGTCGATGATGACCACTTCGTCGTGGTCGACAATGAAACCTGCGTCTGTTGCGCCCCCAGCCTGAATGAATGCAAATACACCGCTTGCGACTTCAATGGCTCCTGTTTCGTACTCCGATGCCATGCTTAGCCTTTGACCTGAGGAATAACGTCTTGCGCCATGATGTCGATTGTTCGCTGAACATCGTCCAGAGTGCGAGCTTGCGGCAGCAAGACGAAATGGCTGACGCCAATCTCTATGTACTTGGAAAGTACTTCAGCGACCTTGCCTGCTGGTCCAAGCACTGCGCCCCGCGTTGCCGGCCCTGTCGTATCGGGCTCCTCACGGAGATCAACTAAAACACGTAGAGCAAGCTTGATTGCATCGCGTGGCCGTTCTGCTTGCTCAGCCATATCTTTGATACATTCGAAGTCTGCAGCAAGTGACTGAGGTGTAATCCCGAACAAAGGTGGTAACCACACATCGCCTGCTCGAGCGACACGGCGCATTACCGGTTTAGTGTGCCCGCCAACCCATATAGGAGGGTAGGGCTGCTGTGTGGGATGTGGGTAGGCCGCGACTTCACTGAACTTGTAAAACTCCCCGTCGAATGAAGCATTCGGCTTTGTCCATATCTCGCGTAGTACATCAATGCCCTCATCGAGCATCTTGCCGCGATTATTGAACTCCAAGCCCAAGGCGTCAAATTCTTCAGCTAGCCATCCTGCGGCAACGCCCAAGATCACTCTTCCACCAGAGAGTACGTCCAATGTCGCAACAGTCTTCGCGACAGCTAAAGGATGGCGAAGCGGAAGAAGATTAACTGCAGTGCCCAACTTGATCCTAGAAGTGATGCCCGCAACATATGCCAAGCACGTGAACTGATCCATGAAAGGCATGTCGGGAGGAATTAAGAAATCACCATCAACGTGATAGGGATAGGGAGATGTTGATCCCGTTGGCAAGATGATGTGATCGGCAGCCCAAACGGAATCGAGGCCAGCCGCTTCGGCTTGCTCGGCGACGAGGCGCAACGCCTGTGGGTCGCGCATCCCTATGTTGGGAAGAGACACTCCGAATTCTGTCACTCTGTTTGCTCCAGTACCGCTGCCAAGAATGCCAGTGGCATAGGCATGGTATGGGGCCTATGCAGCTAGGGCAACAATCAGTTGCATACCACTCACCGGTACACTACGCTTTTCGAGTAAGGCTTCCATGCCGCTCCTCAGTTGGAGCGTCTCGGGATACTGGCAGAGACTTAAGGAGGCAGCGATGGCGTTGGACACTAAAGTTTTTCTTCAAGAGATGCAGGCGATGGTTGCGGCTAAGCACAGCAAAGACCACGCGATTTTTGACATGATTGAACAAGGAAAGCTTTCGCAGGAGCACCTCCGGGGCTTTATTAAGCAGTTTTACCTGTTGTTCCCTAAGCCTTTCCCGAAGCCCATTGCAGCTATGTTTTCTCGCTCGCCTGAAGACTCCGAACTTGAGCGGATGTGGATGGAGAACCTCATGGAGGAAGCGGTTGGAGGGCAAACTGACACCGCTGGGCACAGGGATCTTTACATCCAATTCGGCGAAGCTTGTGGGATTCCTCGGGCTGAGCTTGATGCGACGCTGCCGCTACCGGAAACACAAGGACTACTCACTTGGCGCGAGCTACTGATCGGCCAGCGCTCTTGGCTCGAACTTTACGCTTGCCAGGGCATGGCGCTTGAGGGGACAGCCAGCGGCCGAATGAACAAGGTCGTCAACGGCCTCGTGAATCACTACGGCTTTAAAGCGGACTCGCCGGAAATTCTCTACTGGACTCTCCACATGGCTGTGGACGAGGAGCACATGCGCGTGGGGCCATATGTCGTTGAGAAGTACGCAGTAAGCGACCTTGAACAAGCCGCCGTACGAAAAGCCCTCAGAGTCACACTAGACACATTCTGGTTGGTATACGACGGCATCCAGCGAGCTTTTGTCGACAACGACCCCCTGTACGCTGCTTGGCAGGAAACTACAGGGACTCGAGAGTAGACTTGCCAGAGACCACAGATACCGCCGAAGTCGTTGTCGTGGGGGCTGGCGCCGTTGGGGCCGCGATTGCCTATGAACTTTCTCATCGAGGTGCGAAAGTTGTAGTACTTGAAAAGGACTCTATCGGCAGTGGCTCATCTGCGCATGCAACGGGTTTCTTGAGCATTCTCGGTACTGAATTCACTCCCGGTGATTCATTCGCAATGGGAGTTGAAGCGTACCGCGATTTCATTTCCCTCGTGCCAGAGCTTCAACAACTTACTGGCATAGACATGCTCTACCAACGCCCGCCTGCTTTGCGGCTTGCTCTTGACGAAGAAGAAGAGCGCTTGATTCGTGGCTCTCTCGAATGGCAGAGCATGCTTGTTTCTGCTGAATGGATTTCAGGCAGTGAAGTGCGACGTATCGAGCCCCGCCTTACTGAGGCTGTTCGTGGAGCCGCTTATGAACCAGAGTCGGCTCAATTGGACAGTTATCGTTTAAACCTTGCGCTAGCTCGCGCGGCGGAACTCAATGGGGCTGAGATTCTGACCCGTACAGTCACCTCGCTGGTGCGTGAAGGTTCGAGGATTACCGGTGTTGTCTGCGGAGACGAAACTATATCGTGCGACACCGTCGTGCTTGCCCCTGGCCCATGGGCTGATGCCTGTGCGGAGTGGCTGCAATTCCCCGTCCCTGTCAGTCCTATGAAGGGAGAAAGATTACTACTGAGTTACGCGGGGGCACCCCTGTCCTGCATGATTAGCTCTCCGATGCGCGGGCATATGATCACCCGAGTTGACGGCTTATGGAGCGTTGGTAGCACGGGCGGTCGTGACTACGACGACCGTGAATCGTTTCGGGGAGTCGACTTTGATCGCCAGCCCACAGAACAAGCCAAGTTTGAATTAGTCCAACGAGCACTTGACGTGCTTCCTGACCTTGCAGATGCTGATGTTGTAGAACAACTAGCAGGCTCTCGACCTTTAAGTGTCGACCGTAAACCCATCATTGGGCCGGTTCCGGGTTTAGATGGTGTTTTGCTCGCAACTGGTCACAGCACAAAAGGTATACACCTTGCACCAATCACTGCGCGTATGATTGCTTCTTACGTATTCGGAGAGGTGCCCGCGTTTAAATTCAACCCTGAAGCATTCGCTCCCGCCCGTTTCACTGGACTGAAATCGCCTGATTTCCACGAAGCAGGGCAGGGCGTGGACGAGTAACGGAGGTATCGTGCGAATTAATAAACTTAAACAAACTCTTGAATCGGGAGGAGTCGCGCTAGGCGCCGCCCTTGGATTCAATTCTCCTGACACTGTAGAACTGTTGGGTGTCCTGGGTATCGATTACGTTATCTTCGACATGGAACATGAAGTGTTCGACGAATTATCGTTGCTGCATTCACTGCGAGCGGCTGAGGGACTAGGCGTAACAACGATTTGTCGATTGCCTAATGACCCCGACTTAATTCTTCGCGTGCTCGATGCAGGTGCTCAGGGCATCCACGTGCCGCGAGTCAACACTCCCGAAGACGTCGAAGACATCGTGGCCGCAGCTCGCTTCTACCCTGTGGGTGATCGGTCTTTCTTTGCAGCCGCTCGCTCGGGAAACTATGGCATCGATGTCACGGAAGAAGAATATGCAGAGCACTCAAACCGTGAAACGCTGATTACCATTCAAATCGAGGAAAAAGAGGCAGTAGATAACATTGCTGGAATACTCGCTTCTCCTGGAATTGACATTATGCAGGTAGGCCCTAAAGACCTTTGGCAATCCATGGGCATGCCAGACCGCTCAGAAGTCCAGGAAGTCACTGACCAAGCCATACGCGCTGCCCGTGAAACAGGCAAATGGGTGAGCAGCTATGTCTGGCTCAACGACAGTTTTGAAGCACAAGTTTCGCGCCTAAGAGGCCTGGGCGTTCAAATGCTCACCGCGTCAGCGCGCGATTTCATCATTGAAGGAGCTCGCGGTTTCCTATCTCTGAAAAAGACTCTCAACTTAAAGTAGGCAACCATGGCTACCCCCGCTCCTGAATTCGGTATACACCTTCCCGTCCGCGTGTTGCCCGGCAGCGACGGTAAGCCTGCAACCGCGCGTGACCTGGTTGAGATAGTCGAGACAGCGGCAGGCTCAGGATTCACTCATGTATGGGTCACTGATCACATTATCTGGTTCAACCCATGGATGGACTGCCTCATCTTGCTTGGGGCTGTCGCCGAGCGTGCTGCGGCTTTAGATATGGACCTCGCGACTGGTGTTATCGGTTTACCTTTGCGCAATCCTGTGGCTCTTGCTCAAAGCCTCGCTACCATCGATGTGATTAGTGAAGGGCACCTGATAATTGGCGTAGGAGAGGGCTCCACTGAGAGTGATTACACGGCCCTTGGTATCCCGTTTTCCGAACGCCGCAAAATGCTGGAAGACGGCTTTCCTGCCCTTCGCAACCTGCTGACGAGCTCACATGTGTCTCACCATGGTCCTTATTACAACTTTGATGATGTCTCTGTCCTCCCGCATTCCGCACAGCAGCCATCTCCGCCGATTTACCTCTCGTCTTGGGGGGCACCTGCTGGGATCCGTCGTGTCGCACGCCTCGCAGACGGCTGGATTGCCTCAGCTTGGCATGGTACCCCTGAGAGTTTCACTGACGGTTTGGGACGCTTGAATGATGAGCTGCCGAAGCACGGCAAAGATGCAGGTACATTCCCGAACGCCGTCAACACAATGTTCTTTCATGTGGACTCTAATGGCTCACGAGCGCATCGCGAAATAGCGCCGCGTATTGAGGCCATCACGCGTGAACCCTACGCACCGACCGCAGGGCATTATCTCGTCGGCGACGGCGGCGAAGTGCGAGAAGGAGTCGCCCGGTGGCGTGACGCAGGGGCGCGGCGCATCGGTGTCTGGGCAGTTGAAAATACGCTCGAACAAATCAAGCGGTTCGGCGCCGAAGTGATTGCCAAAACACCTACTTGACGAAGCGAATGGTAATGCAACTCCCCTACAGGCTTCTGCCACTTTAGCACTCGACTCAATAGTGGGTGTGTGTTCCCATATGTAGCATAATATTTGGGAGAGTCTGATGGAAATTGGCATTGCATATCCGAAAGTTATTCCCGCTACCCGGGCAGAACGTATTCTTGAGTGGGCAATTCGTGTTGACGAGGGGCCGTTTTCGTCGTTGGCTCTTATAGACCGACTCGTATACGGCACCCACGAGTCATTGATCGTGCTCGCCGCTGCTGCCGCGGTTACCGAACGGGTTCGCCTTATGCCAACCGTTCTGATAGCACCTTTACGCCCTACGGCTTTGCTTGCGAAGCAGGCAGCCAGCATTGACTCGATTTCAGGCGGGCGATTTGTGCTTGGCCTCGGCGTGGGTTCGCGCCCGGACGACTTCGCAGCAGTGGGCGTCTCGATGCGAACTCGAGGTAAGCTCTTTGATGAACAAATAGATATGATTCGACGTATTTGGGCTGGCGAGCGAATGAGCGAGGAAATCGGCCCGATTGGCCCACGCCCCGCGCGACCTGCAGGCCCCGAAATACTCATAGGTGGGCGCTCGAAGGCGGCCCTCGAACGCTCTGGCAGAGTGGGAGATGGCTACATCGCAGGTTCCGCAGGAAGCGGAACGACCAACGAAGTACTGGAAGTCGCAAATTACTACAAAGTAGCAGAGCAGTCATGGAAGGATGCAGGTAAACCAGGGCGGCCTCGATTCGTTGCCGCACTGACTTGCGCGGTCGGTGCGTACGCCGCAGAACGGACGCGTGAATCCATGCGTTCCTACTACGCTTTCCGCGGCGAAGCAGCTAAGAAAATGGAATTACCGATTCCTTACACCGAGCAAGCACTACTCGATGCCATGGATGCCTTTGAGCAGTCCGGAGTAGATGAACTGATTCTTGAGCCAGGCATCGGTGATCTCGACCAAGTTGATCAGTTGGCCGAAATCATTGCGACTCGCTAACTCATACCGCACAGATCTAAAGCCTTGAAGCAAAGCTTTACGGAGTAAGCGTTGAACCCGTAAAGTTGCCGGAGTGTCTCGAGATTGATGGCCTTGTGCCGAGGAGGACCTATGAAGATTGACGTTTATAACCACATCCTGCCGAAACCTTATTTTGACAAGATGGTGAGCATGAGTGAAAAAGGCGCGTATATGATGAAGCGCGTCACCGAGATCCCCATGCTTTACGATGTGGAGGCCCGGTTCGAGAAAATCAACCAATTCGGCGAAGACTACGTTCAAATTATTTCACTGAACCTGCCTCCTCTAGAAGTGCTGGCAGGCCCTGAAGACAGCCCGGAACTGGCTCGCATCGCGAACGACAGTATGGCCGAAGTGGTCGCTGGCCACCCCGACCGATTCCCGGGATTTGTCGCAGCCCTGCCGTTGAACAACATTGACGCAGCGCTTGAGGAAACAGATCGCGCAATTAAAACCCTGGGCGCAAAGGGCATCCAGATTGGCTCGAATGTTAATGGCGGCCCACTAGATGACCCGGCGCTCAACCCCCTGTGGGCAAAAATGGCCGAATACGACCTTCCGATCTGGCTTCACCCCACGCGCTCAGCCAGTGATATCCCGGACTACCGTACGGAAAATCGCTCCTACTATGACATGTGGTGGGTCTTCGGCTGGCCTTATGAGACCAGCGTCGCTATGGGCCGGTTGGTCTTCTCGGGAATATTTGACCGCCACCCTGATATTAAAATCATTGCGCATCACATGGGTGGAATGATTCCTTACTTCGACGGTCGCGTAGGCCCTGGCCTTGATCAACTGGGCAAGCGCAACGAAGACCCAATCGATGTTGCTGCGCAGGGTAAATTGCAGAAACGCCCCTATGAATACTTCCACATGTTCTATGCTGATACTGCGGTGTTCGGGTCGATCCCGGCAACCGAGTGCGGGCTGGCTTTCTTCGGTAGCGATCGTGTGCTTTTTGCATCCGATGCCCCGTTTGACCCCGAGAAAGGCAGCGGCTATATCCGCGAGACTATTCGCGTCATCGATAACATCACGGCGTCTCGCGAGGACAAGTATAAAATCTACGAAGGAAATGCCCGCCGATTGCTGAAGCTCGACATCTAGCCAGCCACAAGTGAAAACGAACGGGGCGCTTCATCAAGGAGCTGCCCCGTTTGTCGTTAACGACTGGATATTCAGGCGACTTGCCCCGCTGCGTACCCCGAGCTCCAAGCCCATTGGAAATTGTACCCCCCCAGCGGGCCTGTGACATCGACAGCCTCGCCTATGAAATAAAGGCCAGGTAGGCTACGAGCCTCCATCGTCCGTGACGATAACTCATCGGTATCTATACCACCTACGGTCACCTCGGCAGTGCGGTAACCCTCGGTGCCGTGAGGCCAAATAGTCCAGTGCTTGAGCATATTGCTCAACTCGGCAATCTCTACGTTGGAGAAGGATTGGATAGGGGCAGTGGAATCAGGTCCTGTTAGGTCTACGGCCAATCGCCGTGGAATCATCGCCCCTAAAACATAAGCCAGTACCGTCGCTGGGTGCCTCTGGCGTTGCGCTTCGAGATGGCCAACCGGATCTGTTATCTTCGGCACTAAGTCAATCTCAATGGCATCACCATGGTGCCAATGGGATGATGCCTGGAGAATCGCTGGGCCACTTAGACCTCGGTGCGTGAATAAAATGTTCTCTCGCCAAGGAATACCATCGCAAGTCACGATGGTATCGACCGAAACTCCCGCGAGCCCCGCGAACGAGTCCAGGATAGGCGGGTCGAATGTGAATGGAACCAACCCTGGGCGAACTTCAGTGACTTTCACCCCGAATTGGTGCGCTAAATCATGCGCGAAACTAGAAGCTCCCATCTTAGGAATCGACAGCCCTCCGGT
This sequence comes from uncultured Dehalococcoidia bacterium, assembly GCA_937901475.1. Taxonomy (GTDB): domain Bacteria; phylum Chloroflexota; class Dehalococcoidia; order Lucifugimonadales; family Australimonadaceae; genus CALGTL01. The sequence continues at coordinate 14,580 of CALGTL010000078.1, read as the reverse complement.
CGCAATGACCAAGGACTTTGATTCGAACTTCTCCATTGCAGTTGTAACTGTGAAAATATCGCTATCGTGAGCGACGTTGGTCACCGCGCATGAGGTTTGAATATCTACCCCAAAAACCCTGCACTCGCTGATTAACATTTCGACGATCTGCCCAGCCCCGCCGTTACAGAAAAGTTGCCCCTGCGTCTTCTCGTGATACGCGATGCGGTAGCGCTCCACCATATCTATGAAATCGGTGCAGGTGTATCGAGTCAAGGCAGAGATAGGGAAGTGAGGATTCTGGCTGATATACATATCAGGAACCGCATGCAGGTTAGTGAAATTGCAGCGCCCCCCTCCAGAGATCAAAATCTTCTTCCCCACTGCTTCGGCGTGATCTATCACTAGCACTCGCCTGAGACGCTTGCCCGCCTCAATCGCGCACATCAAGCCAGCGGCCCCCGCCCCGATAACTATCGTGTCATAATTTTTCATACGTGGGCCAATAATATGAGGTAAGCAATGCTAGGGAGATGTTGATTCAAAATAGTGTTAGAGAGAAGACGGGTAATCGGGCTTGTCCGCAAAGAAGTCATGGCTGCATTGTGCCTGGGAGGCCTGTCGGCGAGAGCAATTTGGTTCCAGCAAAACCAAATGCAAGTACTACCCATTCATCCTAACGACTCAACCCTGCCTCTGGCACTACTTTTAGCACGCCTATGCGAATGCGATAATTAGGGCGGCGATTAGCCTTCAGAAGCAAGGAGTGCCCAATGGCGAAAGGCCAAGACTCGAAGAAAGCAGCAAAAACCACCGCAGCGAAGTCATTAAAGGAAAAGCGGGTCGAGAAAAAAGCGAAAAAAGGCTCTAAAGGGAGCGACTAGAACCAGGGCTAGTGTAGAGGCTCGTTTCAGAGCAAAAGCCGGAGTGGATGAACACTAGGTAAGATGCGAGACATCATAAGTAAGGCGCACTAGCTAGAGCGCTACCGCCCTAGGGCCTCCCGTGGTATCGTGCGGAGGCCCTGAGCGGCACGCATGACACTACCCAATCCTTCACTACCTCGAATATCCCGTTTCTGGCCATTCAGAAAGACCTATTACGGCTGGGCTGTGCTGGTAGCAGGGGCCTTTTCATCTTTCGCGATGGTGCCGACGCAGGGCCCGATTGTTGGTGTCTTCAACCAACCAATGCGCGACGATCTCGGTTGGTCGGCAACCGATATATCCATCGCATTCGTCATTGGCTCAATGTCAGGTGGATTTCTTTCTTCTATTGTCGGGCGCGTGCTCGACAAGCGAGGCCCTAGGCTCGTATCCGTAGTCGCGGGCATCATTATCGCGATATCTATGGTTGCCATCTCTCGCATGACTGAACCGTGGCACTGGTGGATTCTCTTTGGCATCGCTCGAGCCACTGCTGCCTCTGGTGCTCAACTTGCCACTCTGGTAGCCCTTGCTTCATGGTTCGTTCGAAAGCGCGGGCGCGTAGTTGGTCTGCTTGGAGTTGGGCAGCGAGGAGGACAATTCCTGATGCCGCTACCGCTCGTAGGCATCATGGCTATGTCTAGCTGGCGCGAGGCATGGGTTGTCCTCGCCGTGGCTGTAGTGGTGCTCCAAGTCCTGCCTAGCGCGGCTCTCTACCGACGCCGCCCCGAAGACTACGGCCTGCTCCCCGATGGAGCGGATCGACCCCCCGAGCATGATGGCGACATATCGAAAACCGCGGATTCTGTCGAATCCTCGTGGACGCTCGCCCAGGCCAAGAAAACGAAAACGCTATGGCTATTGATACTCGCTCAAGGTGGAGTGATCCTATGCTTGAACGCCACCAACCTGCACGCAGCCGCTCACCTTCAAGATCGCGGGTTGTCGCTCTTCCAAGCTGGATCGGTAACGACTATTTTCGCCGGAGCATCCATGCTCACGGTGCTGCCATGGGGATTCGCGATGGAGCGCTTACACATCCGGACGCTAGGCCTCCTTTCGACCGCTATGCTCGTCGTCGCAATGGTGCTGGTCTCAATCGCTGATACATTCTCCATGGCGATGCTTTTCGGCCTAACGTATGGCATCGCTATTGGAGCATGGACTGTTGTTAGTCGAATGCTATTCGCCAATTATTTCGGTAGGCGGAACTTCGGCGCAATTAGAGGCTTCGCTGCACCAATTATGGCCATCGCAAACCCCCTAGGCCCGCTACTGGCAGCATACTTCCGCGATACGCGTGGTGAGTTTGACCTGGCTTTCTATTTTTTCGGAGGAGTATTCATACTCTCTTTCTTAGCTTTCCTGCTCGCCACACCTTTGAAAAATGCTCCATACGAAACAATGCCCGCGAATCCTTAGGGGCATCATTGTGGTAGTCTCCCACCGTATAAATAGGTACGAGTTCGACGCGCGCGACGGAAAGGACAGTCATGGCAGAAATCGTTTTAGGGATAGCAACTTCGCATAGTCCAATGCTCAACACAAATCCCCAAATCTGGCCTCAACACGTAGCCAGGGATTTGAAGAATGCCTCACTCTGGGCTTGGGACGGTATCCCGCATACCTACGATGAACTTGTCGAAATGACCGACCCGAAAATCTCTGCTGAATTGACAGCAGAGGCATGGCAGTCCAAGCACGAAGCCAACCAACGCGGCATTGCCGAACTTAGCAGAGTCCTTGCTGAGGTCAATCCTGATGTAATCGTTGCGGTAGGCGACGACCAGAAGGAGATCTTCCATGATGACAATATGCCAGCCTTCTTAGTCTACTGGGGTAATACTATCTGGAATAAGAACCGTGACCATGGCCACATGCCCCCGGACATTGCCCTTGCTGCTTGGGGCAACGAGTTTGATGAAGAACGAGAATTTCCTTCTCAAGGCGACCTTGGTCTCCACATTATCAAAACCGCAGTCAATGAAAAATTCGACGTCGCTCACTCGAAAGTACTTCCTAATGAAAGAGGCGAGGGGCATGCATTTGGCTTCGTTAGGCGCCGCTTGCTCGACGGAAAACCAACTCCCATCGTACCCATCGTCCAAAACACGTTCTATGAACCTAATCAACCACTCCCCGAGCGTTGCTTCGAATTCGGGGAGTCGGTCCGTCGCGCCATCGACTCGTGGGACAGCGAACTGAAAGTTTGCGTGCTCGCCTCTGGTGGGCTGAGCCATTTCGTGGTTGATGAAAAACTCGACCGAGGTGTAATCAAAGCACTCACGGAGAAGGACCACGAACACTTGAAGACGCTTCCAACCAACCTCCTGAATGCAGGGAACTCAGAAATACGCAATTGGATTACGATGTCTGCAATGGTACAAGACAAGGCCATGAGCCTCGTTGAGTATGTTCCTTGCTACCGCTCACCAGCTAGCACAGGAGGTGGATGGGCTTTCGCCTACTGGGATTAGCTCTACCGCGACGGTACGGGCCGTACCAAAAACGCAGGTATAAGAAATGGCGCGGGGCTTCCATGCCCCGCGCCATTTCTTATACCTGCGTTTTGAGTCGCCTGACTAGTGAGCCTGAGCCGTGTACATCTTAGATTTCAGGGTCTCCCAGCTTGTACCTTCGGGTAGGATTGCATCGATAGCGCGGACGCCATAATACTCATCGCGAGCGCCACGTGGAGTACCACCATCGGCAACGACTTTCACGGCTTCAATGAGCAGTTTGCGCATCATGATGATGGCGCGATCCGATGTGCCTAACCGCTCCTTGGAGCGGTCAGCAACGATGCCCATTGTCTCTTGTAGCGCCCGGTCCTGAGTGTTCACGCCAGAGATGCCGCTAAAGGTTTCAGTGCGCTGAACGTCGCGATCAAGAAGATAATCGTTAGCTCGCGTCCGGAAAGAACGGAACTGATTTTCGACGTCGATGTCGACGTACAGCTCGTTGCCCGTTCCCCTAAGGGTGCGATCTTCTTCGCTCAAAGGCTCATCGCCCCAGGTGTAAGTCCAGTTGAAGACCATGGTGTTCTCGTCGTCAATAGGTACCCAACAGTGCCCTGCGTCCATTGGCATCTTCGCTTCACCGCTTCGACCAACTTGATTGGCGCGAAGTTGATGGAACGGTAGAACGTAATGGTACGTACGGACGAAGTCACCCTCATCCTTGCTGAGATGTCGTGTGGAGCTGTAGGTGTAACCGTAATCAGTCGTAGTGACTCCCAGAATCGGGGCGGTTGAACGCGACCGTAACAGCGTTTTGTCCGACATATTATTGTTGTGCAAGAACGATGAATGAGAAGTATCAATACCTCCCTCAAGCGCTTGTACAAAATTGCATTCTTGCCAGATTTTGGTGACTCCACGGTGGGTGTCAGGCACTACGGTCCAGTCAAAATCAGGAGGAGGAGGGGTCTGATCCTTGGGGCCCAAGAACGCCCAGATGACGTTCCCGCGAACAACGGTCTGATAGGCGGAAGTCTTGACCTTTTGCTCGAACCGACTTGCCTCAGGTTCGTTAGGTTGCTCGATGCACTGGCCTGTTACATCAAATTTCCAGCCGTGATAGACGCAGCGTAGCCCGCCCTCCTCGTTACGGCCGAAGTACATGCTGACGCGACGGTGAGGGCATTCATTCGCAAGCAATCCGATTCGACCTTGTGTATCTTTGAAGGCAACAAGATTCTCACCAAGAATCCTAACGCGAACTGGGTCGCAGTCTGGGCCTGGAAGCTCCCAGTCAAGCATGATAGGCATCCAATAGCGACGTAAAACATCACCCATAGGTGTGCCTGGCCCAACACGTGTAATCAGTTCGTTATCAGCGGTTGAAAGCATTTGGCTCCCCCTGCACGTTCAAAGTGCCGCCAGTGTACTACGGCTTACTGCGTTATTCGAACGGGTCAAAAACCTGTTTAGAAGAATATTGGTGAACGGTGTGTGGCAAACTTCCTTTGACGAGGAATTGAATAAGGACTGAGGGCTACGGATTGCACGAGACTGAGGTAGACATCGAATCGACTGATGGCCTTCGCTTGTTCGCACGAGAATGGAGACCGGACGAACCCGCACGCGGAGTGATATGCGTTCTCCACGGACTTGGAGAGCATAGTGGCCAGTACGAAGAGGTTGCGGATGCCTTCGAGCAAAAAAGCATTGCGTTGATTGGGCTTGACCTGCGCGGCCACGGGCAGTCGGCTGGTCAACGCGGGCATATCCCGTCCTACAGTGCGCTACTCGATGATGTGGATGCCCTCCTTGCAAAGGCCGCCGAGCGACACCCCGGCGTGCCGCGCTTTCTCTATGGCCATAGCCTAGGTGGAAACCTGGCTCTCAACCATGCAATCAGGCGCCAACCTGATGTAGCTGGCGTGATCGCAACGGGTGCTTGGTTCTGGATGACCAAAGATCTCGCATTGTATAAACGCTTCCTCGCAAGCCTGCTTGAGCCGGTGTGGCCCACTCTGTCGTTCTCAACGGGAACAAGCGGTGATGATTCTCTTGAGAGCGACGGACTCCGGCGCAATGCTGATCTGTTCCATCGTCGAATCACACTGCGTTTGTTGATGGAGATGCGCCGTGCGGGCCTTTGGGCTGTGCGGAACGCGGACCTGCTAACAACTCCTGCGCTGCTGATTCATGGAGCACTTGACCCGGTGACCGCCCCTAAAGGAACAATGGAGTTTGCGCGACGAGCAGGGGCTACTTGCCAAGGAATACTCCTCTCAGGAGTAGGGCATAACCCGCACGAAGAAGATGAATCTACAATTCCCGCCCTCGTTGAGTGGGTGAACGAGCGACTCCTTTCCCGATAGCGCTTACGGATTTGAGTTGAACTTTGATGCAGCCGCCAGGAATGTAATAAAAAGGCCCGCCAATTTGGCGGGCCTTTTTATTACATTCAGTACAGAACTACCTTGACGGAGCGAAATTCTTGAGCACCACTTTAATGTCATCAGGTAACGTGCTCATGCTCAGCAAGGCTTCTTTGATTACGGGGCCGCTGGCGTAACCATAAGCTTCCAAATAGCCAGCAACTTCAACTGCTGCGATGAACTCTTCATCCTCAACGATGAGCTTGAACTTGGCACGCCAGTAGTCTGCAATCTCAGGGTCGATGCCCGGTGGCAAGATGAAAGTCCGCGATATCAAGGAAATTGTTTCCCATGCGCTAAACGCTTGTTTATCGAGATCGGTCCAGGTTACACCTTCGATATCGAAGACGTGTGGTATCTCGGCTCGGGTAGACCCTATAGCTGCGAGCCACTCTTCACTACTTTCTGTGCCCCACCAAAACAGAGGTGAAAGGCGACCTTCTAGTGCCCACTCAGGGAAAAGGCGATTTGCCAACCCAGTGTCGCAACCCCAGATTAAATTGATCTCGCCCCTGTCGAACGCGGCCATTACTTCAGCTGATCCGCCATAGCCGTAGACGTTCTTAATCGGACCGCCTAAATGCTCAACGAATTCGTGACCAGGCTGGTTTCCAGGGCCGGTTTGACCGGTCGTCAGCTGTACACCTTTGGCGATTACCTCTTTCCAATTGGTCGCGACAGACGTCTCAACACAGGCGAGTGAAGGATTCAGATGGAAGGTCGGGGAGCCAATGATTTCTAGCTTGTTGAAATCGAGCCCGTCAACGTCACCATATAGGCCCTGCTGGATGAACCAGCGTTGGTGGGTTGCACCTGCGGTGAACCCATCAGGGTCCGCGTCAAGCACTGCGCGCAGTCCACGCAATTGGGCGGCTCCATCGATGTTCTGAACAACGAACCTGGTGTCGCTCGGGAAGTACTTCGGAGCGAACCGAGAGAAAATCCGAAGCATGGTGTCGTAACCACCGCCTGGCCCTGTCCCGGTAATCAGCTTGATGTTTTTGCCCGCGAAATAGGCGTCACCATCGAATACAGGCAAAGGCGTCGCAGTTGGCGCTGCTGGCGCTGCTGGCGCTTCTGCGACTGGGGCGCTCGGCGCGGTAGTCGCCACAGGGGCGGGCGCTGAGGTCGGAGTGGGTGTTGGGTCTGACCCACAAGCTGCGAGCGATAGTACTGTAACTGCTAACAGCACCATCAGGCTTAACGAACGCACTAAGCTTTTCATGATTCCTCCTGCCACTCTATATGGCAATGAGAAGGTAACTAGTCAAGAGGGGAGATGTCAACGCAAAAGCACCTCTGAGTGAAAACCGGTTCAAAGATCAACACTTATTACACGTGACAATGACTCCTAAATTCCCTGTGCCCTTAGGGCTCGGTAAACTTTCTCCGCAGTGATTGGCAGGTCTGAAATGCGGACCCCGCACGCATCGGCAACCGCATTCGCGATTGCGGGAGCCATTGGCGAGAACGAATTCTCTCCAATGCCCTTGATGTTGAACGGCCCGACTCCACCCTGGGACTCGAGCACGACAGACTGAAATGCTGGCATGTCAGCGAATGTCGGTATTTTGTAATCCGCTAGCGATTGCGTCCCAACCAGCCCTGCGTCCACATTGATTTCCTCCATCACTCCATAACCTAAACCTTGGATAGCGCCGCCGTTGATTTGACCATTGTGACCGATTGGATTTAAGACTCGCCCTGCGTCATGAACAGCCGTGAGTTTGTCTACCATGACTTGCCCTGTTTCGATGTCCACCGTGACCTCTGCAACATGGATAGTGAAAGCGGTCGATTGAGCGTGTGCCATGTCTTTATAGTCACAGATACCGAGGACTGGTGCATCGATTTGCAGTAGTAACTCCTGTAACGGAATCACTCGTGAATATCCGTCTCGATTGAGCCCTTCGCGTGTCAAATGCATACCTTCTTTGCTCCAACCGTTCAGCTGTGCTGTGAGCTTGAAAAGCATGTCACGGGCCTCTACGGCAGCGTTGGTCACTGCCTCGCTGGCCATACGGGTATTGCGGCTGGCACCGGCGCCTGAGTCATAGCCAGTTTCGTCTGTGTTCCATACCTCGACGAATACCTTGCTGGGGTCGACTCCCAATATGTCAGACACCATCTGGGTCAGTATCGTGTACGTGCCAGAGCCTTGCTCGAAAATCGACGTATGGATCACCACTTCTCCGTTCGGTGTAAACGCCACCGAAGCGTGCGTCTCCCCGCCTCCTGGTGCTCGCTCTCCCATGCCGACTCCGATACCAGAGCGCATGGGCCCTCCATAAGGACTTTGGGTGGGTAGCCGTGGACTGATGTATTTTGAGGACTGTAGCGCGGCTTCGAGTGCTTCCGCACCGCGCAGGTCGTGATACTCCTCTCCCAAGCCGTTGACTTCGCCTTCGCGGATTACATTTTTCCGTCGAACTTCCGCCGGATCCAACCCCAGTTGGCGGGCAATGACATCGACATGAGATTCCATAGCGAAGATTGTTTGCGGCTCACCCGGTCCTCGCATGTGACCGGCAGGAACACGGTTCGTGTAGACATGGTGCGCGGTAACTCGAGCATGAGGAATGTGGTAAGGCCCTATGCAATGGCGAGGGCCTGGAAGAAAACCCAGTGGCAAGAACCCTGCGTATGCCCCTGTGTTGTAGTACGCCACAATGTCTGTAGCGATGATGGCACCGTCGTTCTTTACGCCAGATCTCACGTGAACACTTGCCGGGTGACGAGGATTCGCCGCTGTTAGCTCCTCGCGATAGTCCATCACCATTCGCACCGGCTTGCGCGAGGCGCGGGACAAGAAATAGGCAATTGGTATGTTCATTTGGCCACCCTTGCCACCGAAATCGCCCCCGATCGTCGTGTGGTGGATATGAATGGCCGCTTGATCGAGACTCGTGGTTTGGGCCACGTCCCGTTTGAGTCCATGAGGGCCTTTATTGGAGGCCCAAATGTCCATTCCGCCATCGTTTCGACAAGAAACTAAACAGGAGTGAGTTTCCATGTATGCCTGATGCATCATCGCGGTCGAGTACGTGCCTTCAATTATCAAGTCAGAGGCGGCGAAACCCACCTCGAGCTTCCCTGTTCCCCAGACAGAAGAGATGAAAGTATTCGATGACGTTTCCTGCGGCTTGCCACCGACATAAGTGCTGAACCCAGGATGGAGGAGGGGTGAACTAGCGGTGATTGCTTTCTGCGGGTCAAAAACCGGATCCAACTCCTCGTAGGTCACGTCGATCAGTGCGAGCGACCGCTCTGCAATCTCTCGATCTTCGGCTGCGACTGCTGCAACGATGTCACCGATGAATCGTACAACGTCATCGGCTATCAACGGAATGTCAAAAATGCGCCTACCGGTCATCGCTCCACGGACGTCGGCGCCGGTGATCACCGCGTGGACGCCTGGCACTGCCGCCGCCTTCGATGCATCGATGGCAGTGATGCGAGCGTAGGGGTAAGGACTTCGTAGGACGCGACCCCATAGGGCGTTCGGCATCTCGATATCCGCGCTGTAGCGGGCTAATCCAGTGACCTTGCCCGTGCCGTCGACCCGAGGAAGAGAGGTGCCTGTTGATTGTTGATTAGTCATGTCCGGAGCCTAGCACAAGAACGAGGCTGAGTTGACACCCCGGGTAGTGCTCTCTAGATTGCGCACCATCATAACTTGAATATGATCAATGCCACTCAAAGCATTAGACATGTCTGTATTGAACGCTGTGAGGAGAATTGGAATGTATGACTTTTCAGGAAAGGTAGCGTTGGTTACAGGCGCAGGCGGCGAGCGAGGATTCGGTCGAGCCATTGCGAACCGACTTGCAGACGACGGCGCGGATGTGGTGGTGAATGACATCACATCCACTCCATACGGCGGCGGCTGGAACGGCATTGACGCAGTCGTAGAAGAAATACAGGCGAAAGGCCGTCGATCTATGTCAGTGGTTGCTGACGTATCAGATGGCCAAGCTGTGCAATTGATGATTGATAAAGCCATCGTTGATTTTGGAAAGATAGACATATTTGTCGCGAACGCCGGCTCGCGACCAGGCCCTGACCGAGTCCCCGTTGTAGAACTGAGTGAGGATGCGCTCGATGAGGTATTGCGAGTCAATGTTCGCGGAACGTTCCTCACCTGCAAGGCAGTGGCCCGGCACATGATTGAGCGCGGGGGCGGCGGTAAGATAGTCATCATTTCTTCTACCGCTGGCAAACGCGGACTCCCCCGGTACGCGGCGTATACGGCATCGAAGTTTGCGCTCGTGGGCTTCACTCAATCTTTCGCTCATGAAATGGGGCCTTTTAAAGTTAATGTGAATGCAATCTGCCCAGGACTTGCCGAAACTGAGCGAGTGATTCACATCGCGGGAGCACTTCGTAATGAAGGGCAAACGGCTGAAGACCAGCTGGCGGAAATGGTCCGGCAGCGCTCAGCCGTGAATCCGCTGGGACGGATCACAGAGACACGAGATATAGCGAACATGGCAGCCTTCCTGTCCTCGAGCGAGGCCGATTACCTGGCAGGCCTCGCCATCAGTGTCTCCGGTGGGGATGTGATGAGTTAGCGCAAAGCAAACAGGAAGGCTTGCGGAATAGGCCAGAATCGTTACTAACCTTTAACCAAGAAGGGCCCGGCTTTGCCGGGCCCTTCTTGTCAGCAGGTGCTGCCTACCCCATCTGGGCAATAGTTTTGCCGATGATGTTAAGGCCAGTGCCGCAGTTGGCACACTTGCCCTTAATGATGGGCCGATTGTTCTTGGTCATTTCATCGCGGGGATCGTTCATATCCCGTTGTGTCCGACATTTTACGCAGTACGCTTGCATATTTGACCTCCCTACGCCCTTTTGGGCGGGTATGCTATTTGCATCCTACGCACGAACACGGTTAGTACAACAGGGTTTTACGACCTATTTGTTCGAATTTTTGTGCATATTACTCACCCGTAGCTTGCCTCTATCCTCGTTTACCGATACAGGTGAGACTCCACGAAAGGCTGCCGCTATACTTGCAGCATGCGCGGTAGACGATCAGAACCACTCCGCTCCGAGACTGCTCTTGGGACAAAAAACGCACGACGGGTCGTGCGTTTTTTGCTCCCATACTGGAAGCGATTAATCCTCATTCTAGGAACAGTTAGCGTGGCGGCAGCACTGGGTATTGTTCCTCCTCTGCTCGTACGTGCAATTGTTGACGATGCGATTGCAGTCAACAATAGAGGATTGCTTTTTGCGCTCTCACTGGCAATGGTAGGTGCCGCGCTCGCCATTGGACTGGTAGGTGTGCTTCGCAGCTACCTGAATACGGTTGTTAGCCAGCGAATTATGTATGACTTACGAGTGGCAATGTTCTCACGGCTGCAATCACTCTCCTTAAGCTTTTTTACAAAATCGCGCACAGGAGAATTGATGTCACGGCTTACGAGCGATATCACGGGCACCGACTACGTCATCTCCGGGACCTTGGTTTCTGTGTTCCAGAACATACTGATTCTGATTTCGACATTGGCGACTATGCTTGTGCTCGATTGGCAGCTGACGCTGGTGTCGCTCCTGGTCTTACCCTGGCTGATTTTGCCGACCAAGACCGTCGGTAAACTACGGCAACGATTACGCTTTGAGCGCCAGCGCCAACTGGGTTCAGTAAACTCGTTGATGGCTGAAAGCCTAGGCATCAGCGGCCTAATGCTGATCAAGACCTTCAATCGAGAGAAAGATGTGCTTGACCGCTTCCAGCGGGATAACAAAGACCTCATGGACCTTCAAGTGCGCGAGGCTCTCGTTGGGCGTTGGTATTTCATGCTGTTATTCCTCGTTACAACTGGTGGCCCAGCGATTGTGTATTACTCAGGCGGCATTCAGGTGATGACGGGAGCTATTTCGCTTGGAACGGTCCTGGCAGTTGTTGCGCTACTAGCCAGGCTCTACACACCCGCGACTGATCTCATGAGCCTTCATGTCGACGTGATGACGTCTGCGGCTTACTTTGAGCGCATATTTGAATATTTAGACTTGGAACCAGATATCGCTGATGGACCCGGTGCGATAGATATAGGGCTGGTCGCTGGCCATATTCGACTCGAGAGTGTGAATTTAGAGTACGTGCCTGGTAAGCGCGCACTGGACTCAGTAGATGTGGATATCACTGCAGGAACGATGATCGCGTTGGTCGGGCCAAGCGGAGCAGGTAAGACAAGCCTGACGTACCTTATACCTCGACTGTACGACCCTACGGCAGGGCGGATTTTGCTAGATGGGTACGACATCCGAGACCTGACCCTAGATTCCCTGCGGAGGCAGGTAGGCTACGTGACCCAGGAAACATTTCTTTTTCACACGAGTGTTCGAGAGAACATGCTCATCGCACGACCAGATGCGACCGAAGATGAAATCCGTGACGCCTGTGAGTCCGCATCGGTGATGGACGTAATTGATGCTTTGCCTGAGGGGCTAGACACGATCGTTGGCGAGCGAGGTTACCGATTATCCGGAGGCGAGAAACAGCGATTGGCAATAGCGCGGGTTCTGCTGAAGAACCCCGCACTGCTACTCCTGGACGAAGCGACCGCTTCTCTCGATACGCATTCTGAGCGGGCGGTACAGCGGGCGCTCAGAAGATTGATGCACGGGCGTACGACGATCGTAATAGCTCATCGACTATCGACGGTGCTCGCTGCGGATGTGATCCTCTACATGGATCAAGGGCGCATTATCGAGAGTGGCTCACATACTGAATTGCTTGCTCTTGATGCCTGCTACGCAAGCTTGTACCAAGAGCAATTCCTGACACCTGACCCTGCTTAATAAGGCGTATGCTGCTTCGACAGCGCTCGTACAGGGCGACTTAGGTTGACATGGCTTTGCTTACCGCATCTAGATGTACACCAAGCATCACTTCCCCTAGTGCTTTTTCTGCCTGCCTATGCCCGCCTAGGCTTGTGTAGAGATTAATTACCGTGCAAGCAAATGCGCACCACAAAACCCGAGAACCTAGCATGCATCGAAGGATACGCACCCGATGAGCATCGCTGGTAAGATGCAGCCCGCTAGCTATCGTGGATAGTGATTTACAGGCGTGAAAAATAGGGGATTGGAATGATTTTCGAACTGCGAACATACACGGTCAAACCGAATTCTGTACCTCAGGTTGAAAAATTATTTGAAGAGGCTATGGAAACACGTCTCAAATATTCCCCGCTGGTTGGGTTCTGGCACACGGATATCGGACCTTTAAACCAGGTCATACACATGTGGAAATACGAATCGCTTCAGGAGCGAGCAGAAGTGCGCGCTGCTGCGATCAATGACCCTAGCGGCAACTGGCCCCCAAAAATCACAGAATTATTGGAAACAATGAGCTCCGACATCCTGGTACCTGGCGCGACGAACGACCCCTTAGATGGCCCGCGTGAATGGGGCAATCTTTACGAGCTGCGCATGTACACCTACCCATCTGGTGCCGCGCGCAACGTGCTCAAGCACTTCTCCGAATCCGTGGAGCGCCGTGCTGCAATCTACCCTCATGGCGGCTTCTTCATGAGTGACCTTGGAGAACTCAACCGCTTCTACCAGCTTTGGCCGTATAAGGACTGGGGGCACCGGGAAGAGATTAGAAAGCAGTACGTAGGCACCGATATTTGGCCACCACACACGGAAGAGAAACCTGTCCATCAACTGGTTCGCCACATGGTACCTGCCTCGTTCTCACCACTGCACTAGAGCACCCTTGGACACAGAGCATTGAGTGAAGGAGACCGTTGCAATGAAATTGCTTAGTTTCGATGATTTCCAGATTGGTGTCCTTCGGGACGATGGAATTGTGAATGTCACCAGCGTATTGCCAGACATTCCGAGGCCGTTGCAGTGCTATCGCATGAACCTCTTTATTGAGGAATGGGACACAATTAAGCCAAAAGTAGAGAGACTCGCAAAGGTAGGCCTCGCCGTGCCTGTGGATAGCGTGAGATTGCTGGCGCCCGTGCCTGCTCCGCGCAAGGTCTACGCCGCCCCCGCCAATTACCACGCCCACCGGGCAGAAATGGCAGCGGGCGCCGCAGGTACAGAAGCGGCGGCTGGCCAACACCATTCTGGTGAATTTGGGATGTTCCTCAAGTCTCCGAGTTCTGTCGTAGGCCCTCAGGACACAATCCTGCGCCCTTATGAAGACCGCTTGATTCATCACGAATCGGAGCTTGTCCTCGTTATGGGTAAGCATGGCAGTGCCATTCCGCTAGCAGATAGCCTAGATTATGTGTTCGGCTACACATGCGGCTTGGACATCACGGTGAGAGGCCCAGAAGACCGTAGCAAGCGCAAGTCCTTTGATACGTTCTCGCCCACAGGGCCCTACATCATCACCGCCGACGAGATAGCAGACCCTGGTAATCTTGAAATCAGCCTTTGGGTCAACGAAGACCTTAAGCAACACGCCTTCACTAAAGACCTAATCACGGATTGCCCGAACTTGATTGCCAATATGTCTTGGGTCGCCGCCACTGAGCCCGGAGACCTATTGTTCACGGGGACTCCAGATGGGGTTGGGGAAATTAAACCCGGTGATCTTGTAAGCATCAAAATCAGCGACGTTGGCGAGATGTCAGTGCCAGTGAAAGCCCGGACAGGCCCAAATCCTGAGCGCGATTAACCAAGCAAAGCGAAGTAGATGAGGAGGTTGGAATGACGACTGAAAACGAAGCCTCAATCAATCAAGAAAAAAACTACATAGAGCGCCTGGCGAAGGTTAATAGCTTCCCCCTGTGGGCGTACCACCGTGACGGCAATCGC
>CALGTL010000077.1 GCA_937901475.1 uncultured Dehalococcoidia bacterium | reverse complement strand
CGGTACTCGCCGTATCTCGGATGATATTCGAATCAGAGAAGCCATTCCGACGATTAACTACTTGCGTAACGCCGGTGCTAGCGTGATTCTTTGCACTCATCTCGGTCGCCCCTCGGGTAAACCCAGTGGTGAATTGGGCCTCGCTCCAATCGCAGAACGACTCGCGAGCTTACTTGATATAGCGGTGGATTACGTCCATGACGCACCGGGTAAAGCTGCCTTTGCTAAGGCAGCTTCACTGACTTCCGGCCATGTATTGTTGATTGAAAATATACGCTTCTGGCCGGGCGAAGAGGCAAACGATTCCCTGTTTGCCCAATCCATCGGGCGATTAGGTGATATTTACGTCAATGACGCATTCGGTACCGCCCATCGAGCACATGCCTCGACTGAGGGTGTAGCGCATGTGTTACCAGGTGTCGCAGGGTTACTCATGGAGAAAGAAATCAATTTCCTTGGCGCGGTACTACAAAATCCAGTGCGCCCCCTTGCCGCGCTTTTGGGAGGGGCGAAGGTCAGCGACAAAATTAAAGTACTCGAACGGCTAATCGACCACGCAGACTCGCTGTTTGTAGGGGGCGGCATGGCGGCAACGTTCTTGAAGGCAAAAGGATTCGGTATCGGCAAGTCATTGCTCGAAGCGGACCTCGTGGATTTCTGCGCAGAAGTTCTTGATCGATGCGAGGCTGCTGGCACGACACTCATGCTGCCCACTGATGTCATCATCGCCCAAAAACTGGAAGAGGATGCTCCCATACAGACCGTTCGCGTTGACGCCGTACCGGATGATTGGATGATTCTTGATATCGGACCTGAATCAGCCGAGTTATTCGCAACAACTCTTGGCGCGATGGGAACGGTGGTATGGAATGGCCCAATGGGAGTCTTCGAATTACCTCTCTTCCAGGCCGGAACGAGAGTTGTTGCTGAAGGCCTCGCTTCTGGCAGTGCGATTACAGTCATTGGGGGCGGTTCTACGGCAGAGGCTGTTGCTGCCTTAGGGCTCGCAGACAAGATGACGCATGTATCGACAGGTGGAGGCGCATCGCTCGAATTCCTTGAGGGGAAAACCCTACCAGGGATTGCGGCACTACAAGACATTGATTCGAGCCCAAACAGTCGATGATGTTGCTTGTTGCTTATGAAGGAAAAATCAACCACATTGAGGCCTGACTTATGGCAAACGCATTCGTAGCCGGAAATTGGAAAATGAATACCTCCATTTCGGAGGCGACTATGCTCGCGAGGTCCTTACGGTCCGGGCTCTTGGGGATCGATGGTGTGACGCAGGTCATCTGCCCACCATTTGTCTCGCTCGCAGGCGTCGCTGCTGAATTAGCTGGGTCAAACATTAAAGTAGGGGCACAGAATATGCATTCCGAAATCAAAGGTGCGTTCACCGGCGAAATTGCAGGTTCGATGCTTAAGGGTATTTGCGACTACGTCATCCTTGGTCATTCCGAGCGGCGTCAATTATTGGGAGAGATGGATGATTTCATTAACGCAAAGGTTCGCACTGCTTTAGAAACAGGGATTACCCCTATTCTGTGTGTAGGTGAAACTCTAGAACAGCGTGATAATGGAGAGGCAGCGGCCATTGTTCAAGGGCAACTACAAGGCGGGTTGTTGGGCCTAAGTGCCGAGCAAATAGAGCAATCAGTGGTGGCCTATGAACCAGTATGGGCTATTGGTACTGGCCGTGCTGCTACGCCAGAGATGGCGCAGGAAATGATGGGATTGATTCGCCAGGAAGTAGGGCGATTATCGAGCGTTGGCATCGCCAGTAACGTGCCATTGCTCTACGGAGGCAGCGTGAACACAGAAAACTGCCTTCATCTAGCATCACTGAAGGATCTTGACGGTGCGCTTGTCGGTGGTGCGAGTTTGAAGCCTGACGATTTCGTTGCGATTACGAAAGCCTTTGGAACGCGTATTTAATGCACCACTACCGATGAATCTATCGAGCAAGCCTTCGGTCCTATTTGTTGTAGGTCAAACAGCTTCAGGCAAAACCAGCGCCTCCCTCGCGATCGTGGATGCTCTCAATCGATGCGGGAGGGCCGCAGAGATTGTCAACGCCGATTCACGACAGGTGTACCGAGGTATGTCCATCGGTACAGCCAAGCCTACATCGGACGAGCTCTCACATGCTCCGCATCATCTAATAGGCATCGTAGACCCTATAGACGGATTCAGCCTTGCCACTTTTTTACTCCTCGCTCGTGCCTCTATAAAAGATATCCTCGCACGTGGTGCGACACCAATCGTCGTCGGAGGCACAGGCCAATATGCCTGGGGGCTAGCAGAAGGTTGGCAAGCCCCTGAAGTGCCTCCCAATGCCGCGATTCGGGCAAGGCTAGGCGCTGAAGCCGCGGAATTTGGAGATAGAGTGCTCTACCAACGACTTCAAAAAGCTGATCCCGAAGGTGCCGCATTAATCGACTCGCGGAACATACGCCGTTTAGTCAGAGCACTTGAAGTGATTGAAGTCACGGGAAAACCATTCTCAGAACAACGCACCAAAGAAACCCCAGAATTCACTCCCCGAATGCTAGCTTTAGCTTTCTCGCGGTCGGACCTCTACTCTCGCATCGACGCGAGAGTAGAGGCGATGCTTGCAGCCGGTTGGGTTCATGAAGTCGAATTGTTATTGGCTGCCGGGAACACTCCTGACTTATCAGCTTTTTCTAGCGCAGGTTATCGCGAAATAGCACAGCACCTCTCTGGTGACATTACGATGGAAGAAGCGACCACCAAAGCCAAAACTGCAACCCATCGATTGGCCCGGGCACAGGCCAATTGGTTCCCTGCCACCGAGGATCGCGTTTCCTGGTTCAGCGCTCAACACGACCTTGTTGTTGAGGCAGTTCGCGCATCGTGCCCTTGACTGTCTTGGAGCGCTCATGCAATCTTTTCAAGGTATCTCCCTGCCATGATTTGTCAGCGCAGGGCGCATTCATCGGCGAGCGACAGAAACCCAATCTCGGAGGCAGGTGAGCATGGCAGGTTATCTCGATCCAAACGATTCAATGGTTCAAGCATTCTCGAAACTGGGTACCACGCCAGTTAGCGATGCCTTAGATCGCTTAGGCCTTGGCGGCCAGGTCTTCGGTGTAAAACCGGTTGACCGCGATTTTCAACTCTGCGGTAGAGCATTCACCGTGCGCAACGAGCCGATGACGGCAGGCCACAAGGGAGAGAGCGTTGGCGACTATATCGATGAAGTCCCGGTAGGTGGGGTCGTTGTAATCGACAATGCTGCTCGATTGGACGCAACGGTATGGGGTGACATTCTCACTATCATGGCCGATCGAAATAAACTAGGTGGCACCGTAATTAACGGTGTTTGCCGTGATTCCAGCCGAGCACTCGCCCTCAACTATCCAATTTTCTCTCGCGGCACTTATATGCGAACCGGGAAAGACCGTGTTCGTGCCGACGCCTACAACGAACCCGTTTCGCTTGGAGAGGTGCGCGTGCTACCCGGAGACCTCATCCTCGGCGATGGTGATGGAATCGTGGTTATTGCTAAAGAGCACGAAGATGCGGTCTTGAAGGCCGCCCAAGAGATTGATGTGGCTGAAGAACGCATTCGAGAGGAAATCGCCAAAGGTGGGCGCCTTGATGAGGCGCGTGAGAAGTTCAAGTATCACCAACTCCAGAGCCGCCAATAACTCTGGCGGCAACTTGGTCATCTGAAAGAGCCTCCGAACGGAGGCTCTTTTTGGATGACCATAACAAAAGGACAGCGAATACCTAGACCTTGGAAAGCATCCCGCATTCGCCTCGATGTTCAAGCCTCATGGAACGTACTTGACGCGTCTTCAATATCCCACCCATCAGGGAATGTACTTGAGTGGCAGAATGCCAACGATGCGGAAAGGCAAAGCCGCCAGCAACATCAAGCTCAATTTAAGGTAGGCTCAAAGGGCGGTTCGGCTATTCACTTCGTCCAGCGGATAAATCGGTCGGCGTACGTTGTGAAACTCAATCTCTGAATAGTCTGAAGTACACACTCCCACACCCGCACATTCCACAACCGCGCGAGCCAAGTCACGAAAACCGACCCGGTAGTGAATACGGCTTTTCAGCATCAAAAAGCGACGCTCGGTGGGTTCAATACCTACCGAGCGAAAACATCCAGGATCGATTGGTTCAAAATGCCGGGAAACAACCATGATATCCACCGTACCCACTGTCAACACAGCGGTAATACCCATATCTGTGACCAGGCCTCTACCCATCGCTATAGTGGTCGGAAAGCGCCCGTCACTGATTAGCTTTACTCGTCCCGTCAATTTAATGGGATTGCTTAGGCGAGGCAAAGCTGGCATTGCGAGTTTCCCCCCTAGTAACAGGGTAACTTCGTTTCCCACGCCTGCATCCTGCATCATCTTTACAGCATCAGGGTCATAAATCCCGCAGAATGCAACATCATCCAGTCCCTGGGCGATCACTTCAGCCAGTACATCGGTGGTATCCATTGTGCCGCCTGATGCAGTATTGTCGTAGTGGTCAAGTATTAATATCGGCCCTTCATCACTTGGGCTTTCACCAAGCCAACGAGCTTTAGCCACTGACTTTTCGAGAGGTTCAAGCTGGTAAACAAATTTTTCGCGTTGCGCCCACGCCTCATCCAGTAACTCATCACGTAATTGACGTGCAAGCTCCGGGTCATTGTCCGTTGCTACTACCACCGACAATCCCGCCTGGCTGATATCAGCATGCGGAAACCCCGTGAACACGCTGACTGCTAAAGCACCGTCGCGCTCCATTTCGCGGGCTCGCGCCTGCAGCGCTTGATTAGGTTGATCATCCGTACCCTGTTTCATAATGTGCGGAAGCATCGGATTATTGCCCCATGCCATGGTGGGTTTGACCCCATTAGCAATGTGCTCAAGCAGGGTTTTCCCCGCCAACTCAGCTGTTTCATACATATCGATATGGGGATAGGTGTGGTACCCCGCGACGATAGTTGATAGCCCTACAATGTCATCATAAAGATTGGCATGCATGTCCAGTGCTACCGCAATTGGCACATCAGGGTTAACGTTTCGTATACGGCGTAGCAGTTCTCCTTCACCGTCTTCATGCGAGTAGGTCACCATCGCACCGTGGAGATCCAAGAAAAGTGCATCGCATCCTTGTGCTACTGCGTGTACGATTTTCCCCGAGATATATTCGTAAGCCTGATCATCAACTGAACCGGATGGTGGCGCCCCGGCAGCAATTGGTATAGTAATTTGAGCGCCTGCAGCTTCAGCAACG
>CALGTL010000076.1 GCA_937901475.1 uncultured Dehalococcoidia bacterium | reverse complement strand
ACATGTTTTTCTTTAGCTTACGCAATGCAAAGTTTGCGATATTGGCTATAGCTGCTTGGTTGCTCATTGTCGGGGTCGTCTCATCTCTTGCACCGCCCTTATCGGAGGTGACTAGTGGAGAGCAAGAAGAGTTTCTCCCTGCTAGAGCAGAATCCATTGAGGCCAGAGGCCTGATGGCTAAGAACTTCCCTTCCGGAGATGGAATTCCTGCGTTAGTGGTGTTCGATGTGGGGAATCAAGGGCCCACTACGGACTCTGCGTTAGAGGTATTCACTCAGAGCGCACGGTCTGCGAGCGCCCCAAAAGCCATCGTTGCCGTGACATCTCCGATAGATTCGATCCAAGCACGAGCAGCTCTTACATCTGAATCAGGAACCGTTTCAATGGTCTCCGTAATACTAGGGGGCAATCCTTCCGACGACGCGTTCCTAGAAGCAGTAGATTGGCTGGTTGAGCAGGCGGGTGATGTAGGCGCCGTGTTCGAGATTAGAAGCGCGGTAACCGGGCCTGCAGGAATTTTCAATGATGCAATCAAGGTGTTCCAATCGATTGATCTAAAGGTCACGATCACGACTGTCATTCTGGTATTGGTCCTGTTGCTCCTGATCTATCGTTCACCGCTATTGGCGATTGTTCCTCTGATTGTTATTGGGATCGCTCTGACCTTTGCGCAGAGCCTCGCTGCAATTCTCGCCAAAGAAGTTGACCTGCCTCTGAATCAGCAGGTGGTCGCAATTATGTCCATCTTGGTGTTTGGAGCAGGCACGAACTATGCGCTCTTCATTGTTTCTCGATACCGAGAAGAGCTTCAGGAGGAAAGCGATCGATGGCGGTGTATGCG
This sequence comes from uncultured Dehalococcoidia bacterium, assembly GCA_937901475.1. Lineage (GTDB taxonomy): Bacteria > Chloroflexota > Dehalococcoidia > Lucifugimonadales > Australimonadaceae > CALGTL01. The sequence goes on along the minus strand of CALGTL010000076.1, from coordinate 38,598 downwards.
AACGACTATGTCTCGCGTAGGCCCGTCGATCGCAGGGTCGGCAGCTACCACTGTCGTTGCGATGTCAGCTCTCGCCTTCGCATCTTTCGGCTCCTTCAGGTCGCTAGGCCCGATGTTAGCGTTAGCGATTCTAGTAGTTCTATTTACAGGGTTATTTATTCTCCCAGCGGTCATCGCCATTTTGGGTAGATGGATTTTCTGGCCAAGAGATTTCCTGCTTCCTGAAGATTCAGGCGGGAAAGTGGTGGCCGTCGCACTTGGAATCGTCCTATTCCCCTTATTCGTGGTTTCGGTCGGCTCTTCGCGGTTAGGAGGACTCATCCATCGTTTGGTGTCCGCTGGTGATTCTCGCAGTGATAGAGATAACGGTATCTGGGACAGGGCAGGAAGATTAGTTAGTAGGAGACCATGGACAGTTTTCACAATAACGATGTTGGGAATAATCATCGCAACTATACCGTCCTGGACGATGACTCCGAGCTTCAATTTCCTTGATGGATTCCCTGATGATGCTGAATCAAAAATCGGTTACAACTTGCTTGTTGAAGCGTTCCCCGCGGGTCAACTGGCACCGAGCCAGATGCTGATAGAGAGCAATGGCGCCCCGGTAAGCCAGGCATATACACAGATTCAGCAATTGTCCTCTGATATCGCAGATCTGGATGGTGTTGCTACCGTCAAAGGCCCTACACAACCGGCGGGCTTTCCGCTGTCAGTAGAAGATGCCCAGCGAGCAGGTGCTGCGCGATATGTCTCGCAAGACGGTACTTACGCGCGAGTTGAAATCGTACTTTCGGATGACCCTTATTCAGTCTCCGCCTTGGAGATGATTGCAAAGATAAGGGTTTTAGCTGAGGAATCGAGCCTAACAAGGGGTGGCGTGCATCGAATTCTCGTAGGCGGGCCAACAGCGGTTCAAACAGATACTAAGGCATCCATCGACCAAGATCTCAGTTGGTTCGTTCCGGTTTCACTCCTCGCTATTCTCTTAATACTTGTCGCTTTATTAAAGTCGTTAGTCGCTCCGCTGTATCTCGTGTTCAGCGTCATCGTGAGCTTCGGGGCTACGTTCGGTATCTCTATTTTCGTATTCCAGGAAGTTTTTTCCCATTCCGGTGTTGCTTATTCCAACGGCGTGTGGATGTTTATTTTCCTGGTTGCATTAGGTGCCGACTACAACATTTTTGTCATGTCGCGAATCCGTGAAGCGACTCAAAAAGAGGGGCTGCGTCCAGGTATCGCGATTGCAGTAGGACGAACAGGCAGTGTAATTACTTCGGCAGGAATCATTCTTGCAGGAACCTTCGCGGTGCTTACCACTCTTCCATTAAGAGATTTATTTCAACTAGGTTTTGCGGTCATGCTAGGTGTTCTCATCGATACTTTTGTGGTGCGGGCATTCCTTGTACCAAGCATGACTGCGATGTTTGGGCGATGGAGCTGGTGGCCCAACATGAGAGGTAGTTCTTAATTTGCACACCAATACTTGCCGGAGGGCTTACTGGTGGCTCTTCAATTGATAGACATCTTTCACTGAAGTGGAAAAGCCTCGCCTGCAGAAGCTTGACCCGCCGTGTAGGTAATTGGCGAACAGGGATCGCATCGGGCGATTCCACAACTACCTCGGCGCTTAGGCGGTTTTCGCCAGTGCCTCGTATCGTCAAAGACCGACATCAGGGTAATCTTCGGCACAGCACTTGAATCTAGCGCGCCGCATGTTCAAAGTAGTATCAAAATATGCCAAACGATTTATTTTTTAAAGTAATGAATACCATCCACCATAGCTTGCTAAACGTTAGCGGTGGAAGGATTGGCTGGGCGATTGGTGGTATGCCCGTACTAAAGCTAACTACGGTCGGGCGCAAATCCGGCACACCACAATCTGTTTTGTTAACTATCCCTGCTCAAGAGGACGGTCGGTTAGTGATAGTTGCATCCAAGGGCGGCGCGGATACTCATCCCAGTTGGTTCCTCAATCTCCAGCAGGATCACCACGTGATTGTCACTATGAAGGGCAAAGACAGTTTTAGCATGGTTGCTCGAGTGGCTTCAGGAAAAGAACACGAACGCCTTTGGCTCATGATCACAAGCAAGCATGACAACTATGCGAGCTATCAGGGGAAGACGGCTCGGAAGATCCCAGTAGTCATACTCGAATCAAGTTAGGCGCTTTCATGTACTCCCGGAATATTGACGCCCTGTATTCTTTTTACCAAACTAAAACCAGTCACTCCACCAGCAAGTCCCTCTATCCTCTATTCCTGATGTTCGTGAGGGACCCAGACAAATTGTGAAGCACCGGAAGGTTTAATCATGACACAGCAAACTTATTCATGCACAAAATGCAACTCTACTGAGTACCGCGTTGGTAACCTAAGGACTACGGGGTCAGGCATAAGTCGATTCCTGAACGTACAGAACCAGAAATACAGCACCGTCGCTTGTATGGCATGTGGGTATACTGAACTCTATCGCCTCGATGGCGGTCGTTTCGGGAACATTCTCGATTTGTTTACGAACTAGAATAATGCTGAAAAATCAATGCCCGTTTTCGCATTAGAGATGCGGAGTTGACGTGCAGTCGCCCCAGCTTTACGAGGCCCTATGCGAGAACCTTGACTGGAGGGGCTTTCCGTTAGGCTTGTGCAGCAGAACCTGCACCTAGGCCGACTGCTACACCAATGCCCTCACCTACGCCTACGATTACAGCTAGGGTTACGATTCATGCTTGAGGGCGGACTTCTGTCTCCACAGAAATATTCGGGTCTTGGGTGAACAATTCCCAAGGGCGGAAGGACTCAACGAATTTCTTGGCTTCCTCCATGGTAACCATGTCGCGGCGAGCCCGTTCTGGTTCATAGCTGAAAGTTATAGCCAGCGCATCAAATCCTCGCGCCGTGGCGCGGACACCACCAATTCTTTCTTCACGCGTACTGTCTGCAATCATCAATCGCTGACCTTGCTTTGCTATTTGCCAGTAAACTGCCATCTTTGCCTCTTCGTTATCCCCTTCAAAGGGGAATGTGTATGTTGAACCTCAACCGGGCATCGAGGTAATTATTTCAGTCACCGTTGCGCGATTCGTCAATCGGAGCGCAGAGCGCAGAGCGCGTAGCGCGCAAGTTGACTGCCTCTGAGCATTAGCCAGGGAATCGATCAAGCCCTGCTCCGAGTGCGAGGGAGACGCAATTCCCTTTCCAAATACAGCCGTCAATATTTTACTGCAAAAAATCCACTTACTCTCCCCGAAACCATTCCGCAGGGTTTCGGGCCATATCGTGCCCAAGGTCTTAGCCCGCTTCCTTGGGCGGATAGCACATTCTACGGATGAATTGTAAATGCGGAAGTTAGCATCGTCTGCCTAATTCAGGTGTAGAGTGCATCCACCGAAATCAATAATGAGGCGCGATGAGCATGTTCCTAACCGGCGAGCAGAAAACATTAACACTAAAGATAGCCACTCTGCTAATCGAGCGTGACGAGAAGGTAGCGGTAGCGGAGTCGACGACTGGAGGATTAGTCTCAGCGGCGCTGTTGTCCGTGGGTGGGGCTTCCAAGTACTACGCTGGGGGAGGAGTTGTTTACACGCTCGCCTCGCGCACAGCACTCGCAGGCGTCCCCGCTAATCGGTACGCCAACTATCAAGGCACTACCCCAGAGATGCTCGAGGAACTTGCAGAGGCGATGCGTCAGCGCTTGCAGGCAACGTGGTGCATCGCTGAATCCGGACTGGCAGGTCCAACGGGCGGGCGCTTCGGCGCACTCGCAGGGCAGACCACAATCAGCGTTGCTGGCCCTATCACTCGCACCGAGATCATGAATACGGGCCTCGCTGACCGCGAAGCAAACATGGTCAAGTTCGCTACATTCACTCTGAGATTGTTCAGCCAAGTGCTTACAGAAGCCAAAGGCTAGCCAGCAAAGATCACTAAGAAGAGGCGGGGCTACGCCGAAGAGTTCTCGTCAGGTAGAATACCCATGATTCAGGCGGATGTTGCAAGCACTCGCTAACAGAATCGTAAGGAGACGACCGTGTACAGCCGCGAATACCTCGGATTCTTGCCTCTAACCCTTCTCCCCATCGTCCTCGGGACAGGGTTCATTCTTCTGGCCTTTTTCTGGGCTCACGAGGCGCGGCCTCTAGTAGTCGTCTAGATTTCGCGTACTCCTTCTCCGTTCGCCCCGTAATCGCAATTGCGGTACTCACCGCGGCATGCCTCCTAGGTGAATCCTCCTTCTATGCTCTGCCTTCGCCTCGGTTTGTTTCCGGTCACCTTACCCAATGCCCAGCTAATCCTAAGAATTAGTCCCCATATTCACATCACCTTGCCCAAAATAGGGTTCCCGATAGCTGCGGCGACGACAGCCGATTCCTATTCTTGCCATCATCTTCGCTTATAGCACGACGTTTACGTATCGCTGAATGCTTCGGTTCCGGAGCTAGCGATCGCAGCTCAACGCAGGGGGAGGCAGGGTTGCGCTAGTCAGGCGCTAACAGTCAAACCGATAGCGCAGCAGTGCCATGCGTGGGCGGCTTGGCAAAGGCCATAGCGACGAAGGCAAGCGCAAACACCCCTGCAAAGATGATAAAGGCTAGGTCGTAGTTCCCAGTGATGTCACGAATAACTCCTGCGAGCGTCGGCCCTACAGGGCCGATAAAGGCGATGATGGGTGCTGATGCACCTCTGATTGCCCCCGTAGAGCGTCGTCCAAAGTAATTGGGTATGAGTAGCCGGAAGCCCAATGTCCAAGCGCCAGCAGCTGTGCCGAAGACAACGCCGAAGCCAACTGCTCCTAGGTAAGTCGTGGCGCTCATGATGATAAACATGGATATGCAATAGAGAGTGGCAGAGACCATCATCACGTACCGGATGTGCAAGCGATCTATTAGCCATCCCCAGGGAAAGGTCGAGACCGCCGAAGTCATAGCAAAGACGAAGACGATGGAGGCGGATGCCGCGAAGGAGATGCCTTTTTCTTGGAAGCTCGCGGCAGCATGAAGGTTGGTCGCGGTCTGAGCAAAGCTAATCGTAGCCATGGTTACGATTATCAGCCAGAAAGCTCGTGTATGTAGCGCTTCCCGCACGGTCCACGGGGCGGCGTCGACTGCCGCGCGAGCGATCTCGCGAGGGCTTTGGGGCTGATCACGGTAGCCGTCAGGCGATGCTCCATCGGGGAGCATGCCATAGTCTTCAGGCCTACGCCGGAGGAAGAGAAAGGCAGGGAGCGCAGCAAGCAGTAGTGTGCTGATTGATAACGCTAGATAAGCATATCGCCAACTCAGTCCAATGATCAGCGGCAGTAGCATCAACGGGACCACGGCTTGACCGAAACGCTGGCCAAATGCACCCATCGCGGCAGCGCGGCCTCGCTTCTGAATGAACCAGTTCGCTATAGCGACGGTAGCGCCGAGTTGCACTCCAGCGATGGACACGGCCCGCGCAAGGCCAAAGAAGACCCACATATGCCATGGGGATTGCATCAGCGCTAGGCCGAGCAACATAGCCGCGATAAACATCGCGGCAAGCGTCGAAATCATCCGCGCGCCGCGGCGATCAAGGAAGCGTCCGGTTGCTGTGGTGAACATGGAGCCGAGAAAGCTGCCAACGGTGAACGCAAATGCAATTTCGGTCCGGCTCCAACCCATCTCATCACCGATGGGTTTCACGAATACACTTAACACAGGGCCGTATAGCTGTACGGTGGCGAAGGCCATAATCATGCTTGTGGCAGCAATACCCCAGCCGTAATAAAGGGATTTGAAAGGCCATAGCAGGGTTGGGATTGTTTTTTGAGGAATCAGCATAAAAAAACAGGCGACCCGGGGGTCGCCTGTTTAGCATAACTCTATCTGCTCCGAAAATCGCTGAGGAACTTACTCTCCCATTTTAAAGAAGCTCTTGGCATTGCCACACACCATCTGCGCGACTTCATCTTCAGGCACGCCCTGGAAGTTGAAGTCAATGACGCGGTCTGAGTTAGGCCAGTCAGACTCCTGGTGTGGGAAGTCTGCCGCCCACATAAGTCGGTCAACGCCCATATGATGGCGTAGCTCAACACCAGATCGATCCTGTTGGAAGCCCCAGTGGAAGTGCTCCTTAATAATTTCACTAGGCATAGCCGACAGCGGTTTGTACCCAGTAAGTTTTTCCGACCAGTGGATGTGGCGGTTGTAGCGCACATCTGCCATCTCGACAAAGAACGGTACCCAGCCAAGGTAGAATTCCAAGCAACCAATCTGCAACGTTGGAAATCGGTCAAATAAGCGAGAAAGGACAAGCTGTACCACATTGGTTCCGCCGACCCGAGCAAAGCGTTGTACCTGAAAGGCGAGCTCCGTGTGCGCAAGCGCTTCCTCGTGTTCAATGGGATAGTCCAGCAACGCTGGCTGCCCAGGAGCGTAGAACCGCGGGTTCGGATCACCTGAACGATCGAGCTCTACGTGGATTAGAACGTGAATGTCTAAATCGAGTGATGCCGCCCAGAAGCGATCGTCTTGATCCGAAGGTCTTCCAGAGCCGTTAGGAAAAGTCGTCAGCACCGCGGAGGTAAGGCCAAGTTCTTTGATGTGAGTTAACTCAGCGATGGCGGCGTCTATCCCCGTGGTCGGAATCGCACCTACGGGGTAAAGCCGGTCTGGGGCATAAGCACGATACTCTTCGCCGACCCAGTCGTTCCAACCTCGGAAGATAGCATTTTGAACAAGAGGGTCTTTAACCTTCGCCCAATATCGAGGGCCTACGACCACGGCGGGGAACAGCACTTCAGCGTCTGTGTTGTCCATATCCTGCTCTTGGATACGCTGGGATGGCTCGCCGGTTCCGGGAGTATCCGCGTACTTCTGACCGAACGGAAGCCATAGGTCACGACCTTTGCCGCCGTAGAGATCCATTGGGTTCTCTCGCGGTGCTAAGTCGCCGATGACAGTAGCATCGCCGTTGTTCTCAAGAACGACTGACTTCGGGCCCTGGTCACGATACTTTGGGTCAATCCGGTGTGTCCAACGCTCGCTAGGCACTTCAAGGTGCGAATCGGCGGAGATGCGCTTGTACTCCCTAGCCATTAGGCCTCCTACAAAACCATAAGGTCAAACTGGTCTGTCAAATTTCTCAAATTGTACGCGATAGGTATAGGCGGCACACGTTGCCAATAGCAACATCAAGTTGCTGGCCCTCCATCTCAATCGTAAAATGGTTTCCAACTTACCTGGTTCCTTTAGGAGACTCATGGATTTCAACTACACGTACGCCGTAAACGCTCCCGCTGATAAGCTCTGGGATATCGTCAAAGACATCCCTACCGTAGGTACTTGTATCCCTGGCGCGACTGACATTATGGAAGGTGATGACGGCAGCTACACAGGTACAGTCAAAGTGCGGGTTGGGCCTATTGCCCTTGGGCTGAACGGCAAGCTAAGCATCGATAGCCAGGATGCTGATGCACGAACCATCTCGTTCACTGGCGAAGGGGCGGATCGTAAAGTCCCTGGCAACGTGCGTGTGAAGATCAGTATGGCGGTTTCAGGTGAAGGTGCGACGTCCGAGCTTGTGGTGAATTCCGAAGCAAACGTTATGGGTAAACTCGGCGAGTTTGGCCAGGGCATCATCAAGCGCAAGGCTGACGGCATCATGAAAGATTTCGGACAAAACCTGACAAAGCTCGTCGAAAGGTAACCAAGCCTCTCTTGCAGGTACCTATGTGCACCCGGATGTGTTCGGGAATGCCCTCGAATGCTCGCTCCACAAGTCGATGAAGTCGACGTAAAGCAGTGTGCCGTGTCTTCCAGATGGAAGTCATTAACTCAGTGGGTGGCATCTGGGCGGGGACTCTATTTAGCGTTCGGAGGAATTCCCATCGCGACCCAGAAACCCATAGACCGCTGAAATCACCGTTAACGACTCTTGTATCCAACCCTCAGCGATTCGTCCATGCGAGGACAAATCGCCCTCGTTAGCGGTTCGATAAATGTCCTTTACAACCACTGCCACAGGCGGAATTCTACCTGAACGAGCCCACTTGCTAACTTGATATCCAACCCCAAATGCCGCACCGACAAGCGCTGCTTTTCGCACCATAGGACTATTCCCTAATGCCGCTATTGCTGACGTACTCCTCCGCATAACAGGCAGTTTTCCCAAGGTAGAGGTGCCCATGGACGATTGGTTCACCGGAACCAAAGCATGGTTATCATAGTGCGTCATGTAATAAACCTAGCGATTACTCCCTCGATTGTCACTACGGCGAGGTCCCGAACTAGGGGGGCCGTTAGCCCTGCGATGCGTTCCTGTTGACCGCGCTAAGCGTGCGCGCTCCGGTGGCTTCCCGCTCTTGGGTCGCTGCTGCGCGGGGCGCCCAGGTCGTGATGGTCGCTGCGGAGGCTGGGGTTGTGTCGAAGGTTGCTTCGGCGCATTTTTGACCATCCCAACCATTCGGCGTATGCCAGCCAATTCTTGATCTGTCATTTCTCGAACTTCGCCCACCTCAAGATCCGTGACCATGAGGTTCCCGATACGTACTCGCTCAAGCGCGAGTACCTGGCGGCTCACAGCGCGAAACATCAAGCGGACTTCACGCTTCCTGCCTTCATTCAAAGTGATGGAATACTTAAAGCCTTTCGCGTCATGGAGGCGGCGCAAGGCCATTGCACGAGCTTGACCTGTTTCAATCTCCACTCCCGTTTTGAGCGTGCTAGCAGCGGTAGGAGTGACCACGCGATCTAGTTGGACGTGATATTCCTTCTCGATTTGGTAGCGTGGGTGGGTCACGCGGTTGACCAGTTCGCCATCGGTCGTCAACAACATCAGGCCTGTGCTGTGCAAGTCAAGTCTGCCAGCCGGAACGAGGCCGTTCATACGAAGAGCTCGAGGCACCAATTGGATAATGGTAGGGCGCCCCCGATCATCGGTCACAGAAGACAAATGGCCATCAGGCTTGTTGGCCAGAAGATAAACATGGCTCGTCCGGGTGGCGGCAACCTGACGTCCATCCACATCTATTGAGTCTCGGTGGCTGACTTCCATGATGAGGCTTTCAGCGACATGCTCATTGACTCGAACATAGCCGCTGAGAATCAACGAAGCACAATGCCTTCGCGAGCCGAGTCCTGCCGACACGAGGTACTTCACCAGCGTATGGCGCGGGCTCTCAATGGGTGTTGGGGAGGGATTGGATTGAGCTGGCATCCATATCAGCGTAGCACGGTGCGTTCCCCTGTAGGCGCGGCGCCTGCTAGAATTGACGGGTTCTCTCTACGGCGTGATACAAGTCAATGCGGGGAGCACGATCACCAAGCATCGAGGGTTCTTATGGGCGACCTATTAGATAAGTTCGAGCGAGCATCGAAAGGGACCGTGCAACCGCTCGGTTTCGGGGGAGCAGCCAGGCGAGAGAAAGTTGCTCCTATGCTGCTTGTCGGGGTTATTGATGTGGGTGATGATACCCAAGCGAAGCTTGCGGTAGATGCTGGTTTAGATGCCGTTATCGTTAATGGCAAAAAAGCTGCTAAACAAGCGGACCTTAATAAGACTATAAAGGCCACCAAAAAACTGGCGGTTGGTGTTTGGGTGGACGAGGCATCAGAGAAGGGCTGGGCTGGAACTGATTTCCAGGTCTTCTCTTCTGCATCGACACCTATAGGTTTTTTGGGAGGCGAAAATCGCACGAATGTGATGCAGGTTGTGCCGGAGCTTGAAGACGGGCTATTGAAGACGATTGAGCATCTTCCCATAGACGTGTTCTTGGTCTCTCTAGCCGATGCTGAAAAGCTAACGGTGAGCCAATTTATGCGACTGGCTCGCGTCCGCGGGGTGACGTCTCGTTGGCTTTTAGCTCACCTTGCAAAGCTGCCCACGCAGGCAGAGCTGGAGCAATTGCGCGAAGCAGGTGTTGCAGGGATTGTCGTTGATCTCGCGAATCAGAATGCCAAGGGACTCAAGGAATGCCTGGCTACACTCTTAGAGTTACCTCATGAGGTGCCGGAGCGGAACAAGCGCCGTAGCGTCGCCACCCTACCCGCAGCAGGATTGCAAGCCGGAACGCCGGAACGCCGCGCTGAGCCGGAACCCGATGACGACGATGACGACTGGGACGATAATTAGCTAGCCGCGCTTCGCGTAGCTGTCTTTAGATGCTTCTTTTCAATTCTGATCTCCTCTTCAATGACCCCTTTGCGTTCACGGTGCTAATCGTGTCCGTCCTGCTGGCACTGGTCACTGGAATAACGGTTCATGAATTCGCGCATGCGGTTGCTGCGACCCTACGTGGAGATCTCACTGCACAGCGACTTGGCCGTCTCACACTAAGCCCGAAAGCGCATCTGTCACCAGCCGGAACGGTGATGCTACTGATCGTCGGGTTCGGCTGGGGCAAACCTGTTCCCGTAAATATCTTCAGGTTGCGTGGCGGGCGAAGGGCGCTAGCTTTTGTGTCGGCAGCTGGTCCCGTATCAAACGTAGCATTAGCGTTCATGATCGCAGCGCTGTTTCAAATAGGCGCACTATCCGTGGACGAAATTTCTCGCGACGCGTTGACCTCTTTCAACCTGCGGGCGTGGGCCTCAATCGCAGGAAGTTACGCAGTACAGTTGAATTTGATACTCGCGGTCTTCAATCTCCTGCCCGTTCCTCCCTTGGATGGAGGGGGAATCCTCGCGGGCATCGCGCCGCGAGGATTGCTGCCAGCGGTACGCCGTCTTGAAAAGATTGGCCCAGTGGTACTAATCGCCATATTGCTGTCGACGTATATAACGGATTTCAACATACTGGGAACCATTTTCGCTCCGGTAATCCATCTGAGCGATGTATTGATTCGCGGCTAGAGCGGTTACCAAAATGGCTAGGGCCGTGTTACCCCAATAACCACGCCTGTGCCCATAGTTAGTAGTCCAAAAAGGTTGTCCCGTCGAAAGGGATCAGGTAATCAGCGTGCACGCTGAGCTTTAGCAGAATGCAATTCGTCAACGACTAGCCGTTTGACCGTCTCCACTACTCTGTTGAGTTCGGCGACAGTGAGTTGTCGGCCTGGGAGTTCGCGTTCATAGTGAGCAATCGCGTTGAATAGAGCTCTGTCATTCGGTGTATCGAGGGCCATGAAGATTCCTTAGTGAGGATGCATGCATGTTATCGCAGGACGCATTGATCCATGTCACGACTGAGAAAGCTTGGCAAAGCGCAGCCAGCGCAGGTCGTTATTTCCCGACCGGGTTTGAAGCAGAAGGCTTCATTCACTGCTGTCATCGCTCCCAGCTTGAACAAGTGCTCAGCGACCATTTTTCAGGGCAGAGGGGCGTATTACTTCTAGTGCTTGACAGGCTATTACTCGAAGCTGAGATTCGCTATGAGCGAGCCGCTAACGGAGACGACTACCCGCATGTCTACGGGCCGATCAAACCTAATGTGGTAATCCAGTCAATCCCCGCATCACGGATAAACGGCGATTGGCAATTGCCCTAGCCTTCTCAACCGGGGTCGGTAGATCGTAACAGGGGTCTGCCACGCGGCCTTGAGCAAAAGCCTGGTTTGCCCGGAATCGCTTCGCAGGTTGCTTAGGAAAATTCAATCCGCGTCCAATGCTACACTTCTTGGAACCCACCTGGAGGCGAGAGATGCAAGTGGCTGTCCGGCGTCCGAGGCGTCTCACCGGGACCATAACTCCACCTGGTGACAAATCTATCTCTCATCGAGCGGTGATTTTCAACGCCATCGCCGAGGGCGAAGCGCGTATCAACAACTACGGCCCCGGCGCCGATTGCCAGTCGACATTACGAGTGCTGCGAAGCTTGGGCACACAGATCGATAGCAATGGTAGTTCTTTGATGGTTCAAGGTGGCACTCTCCAAGAACCAATCGATATTCTGAACACTGGCAATAGCGGCACCACGACTCGGCTGATGGCAGGGGTACTTGCGGGGCAGTCTTTTCTTTCAGTGATGACGGGAGATCGTTCAATTCGGTCACGGCCGATGGGGCGTATCGTGGATCCGCTACGGCTGATGGGGGCACAAGTGGATGGCCGTGACGGAGGCAAGCTTGCGCCTCTGATTTTCAGAGGAGGCACGCTACACGGTATCGAGTATCGGTTGCCGGTGGCTAGTGCGCAGCTCAAGAGTGCGTTGCTACTCGCAGGCCTCTTCGCCGAAGGGGATACGGTGCTAGCACAACCAGCTCTTTCCCGTGATCACACCGAGTTAATGTTCAGGGCCATGGGAGCTGAAGTCACTGAAGATGGACTCACGGTCTCAGTAAAGCCTGCGCGATTGCGAGCTATCGATGTCACTATCCCAGCAGACATCTCATCAGCCGCCTACTGGTTGGTGGCCGCGGTTTGCCATCCAGACGCAGAGTTGACGGTGATGGGGGTGGGAACGAACCCCACTCGGACAGGCATTCTCGACGCGCTCCAAGCGATGGGAGCGGACCTCAGTATCATCAACGAACGTATCGAAGGTGGCGAGCAGGTAGCCGACATCATCGCACGCTCATCAAGGCTGCACTCTATCGAGGTCGCGGGCGACCTGATTCCTCGTCTCGTCGATGAAGTGCCAATACTGGCCTTAGCTGCTTGCTTCGCTGAAGGGACCACGGTCATCTGCGATGCAGCAGAGTTGCGTGTGAAGGAGTCTGATCGCCTGCAGGCCACGTCCAAAGAGCTCACTCGTATGGGTGCGTCGGTCGAGGAACTCAGCGACGGACTGCGCATCACTGGAGGTCACACATTGACGGGCGCGCGAGGCCGGAGCTATGGGGATCATCGCATAGCGATGACGCTCGGGATTGCAGGCCTATTAGCATCGGGTGAGACGACAATCGCTGCTGCGGATGCGGCCTCGATTTCGTACCCATCGTTCTGGGATGACTTAGCGAGCCTCGCAGAAGGCGTGAAATCGTGAATCCCGTCACCAAAGGAAAGTCTCCGCTCCTAGTAGTGATATCGGGACCGTCAGGGGTGGGTAAGGACGCGGTGATAGCGGAACTCCGCGACACGCATCCAGAGATGTTCTTTGCGGTTACGGTGACCACTCGGAGCATACGGCCGAACGAAGTTGACGGTAAAGATTATCTGTTCATCACTCCCGATCGATTCGAGCAGTTGCTAGAACAAGAGGAATTTTTAGAGCACGCAGAGGTCTATGGCAGGCATTACGGAGTACCGAAAGAGCCTCTCCGTAATGCGCTGCGCGATGGCCGTGATGCGGTGGTCAAAGTAGATGTTCAGGGCGCAGCAACGATACGGACGCTGGCACCAGAGGCATTCTTAATTTTCCTCACGGCTCCGTCGCTCGAAGAGTTGGAGCGTCGTCTTAGGGCTCGTAAGACTGAGTCGGAAAAAGACATGCTGATTCGAATTCAGACTGCGCACGAAGAGGTGGCGCAGTCATGGTGGTTCGACGCAGTCATTGTTAACGAAACAAATGCTCTGACACAGACGGTCGAAGCCATTGTTGAAGTGATCCATCAACAACGAGCTAATCCATCACGAAGTCCGTTAACTCTCTGATCTTGAGGCTTCGCGGCTCACTCAATTAGCATCAAAAAGAACGCTCTGCTCAAAAGGGCCGGGCATTCTTTGTTAGATTAACAACGCTTTGGCCATGCTTCGTATGCTAGGCGGATGTTGACGTCACGATTTGCTGGGGCTTCCTCATAGGTCGTACAGGGACGCAAGCGAAACGCGGTATGCTTACTCGTAGGGGCGACGAAGATGCCGCTCGTTATGAGGACCTTCTGGTCTGCAGGAGCACCTGGCTTTTTTACCCACAGCGCAGTTCGGTGAATTTTCCATAGAGTGCCCTAACTCGGTCGAGTCACACGTAACTTATACAAGTCGGAGTTGGCGATGGTGTCGCGCTGCGCTAAGAGTTCGTCCTCTTGCTGGCGCGACATGATATAGCGTCCGGTCAGAAAATCCCCGCGCCCTGAAGCGAGGAACATGAAGCGCTCGGCTGAGCGTTCTAGGGAGGTTTCCCTGCCTTCAGCGAACGCAGCTTCAAGTCGTGCCCCCATGCCCAAACCACCGTGGGCAATAAGATTGGCCGTCATGCCCGTGCGGACCATGCCTGGGTGGTAAGCAAAGACCTTCACTCCCTGGTCTGCAGTGGCTAAGGCTATGGCGTCGGTAAAGTGGATCAAAGCAGCTTTCGATGTACTATAAGCGGAAAGCTCTGCTTCAGGGTTGTTACCCGCTTCGCTAACCAAGTTGATAATCCGGCCGCTCTTGCGCGTGACCATTCCAGGAAGAACGGTGCGGGTATAGAGGAATGTACCTCTCACGTTGGTTTCGAAGACTTCCCACCACTCGTCAGGGTCGGATTCCCATAGAGGGACCTCGGAGGGTGCGGATCCCGCATTATTCACGAGGATATCCACGAGACCAAGCTCAGCCTCGGTGCGCTCGACAACACCGGTTACTTCAGCAGGGTTCGCGACATCGGTTACGAAGGCGATAGCATTGACGCCAGTTTGCTCAACGAGGCGCGCGGTCTCGTTGATATCGGCTGCAGTACGACCTGTAACAGCAACGGCTGCGCCTGATTGCCCGAGCGCGACGGCGAAGGCTCTTCCGAGGCCGCGGCTGGCCCCAGTGACGATGGCTACTTTTCCAGTTAGGTCATCCATAGGCATGGGGAAGAGCTCCGGTAGGTAAGGTCGTGACGAGGGTAGAGTTAGGCACCAGCGACGATAATCATGTGAACCTCACCTGGGCCGTGGACGCCGATGGTTAGGGTTTGCTCGATGTCACCAGTGCGCGATGGGCCAGAGATGAAGTTGTAGTAGTTAGGCAGGCGTGCGCGGTTGGCCAGGAATTGGAAACGGACAATCGCGAAGAAGTCATCAAGAGTTTCCAACACCTGCGATTCCTCCACGATGAGCGCGAGGACTGGGGGTGCCAGTGTAGTGATGCGGGCGTTGCCCTTGCGTTGGAAAAGGGCGCAGCTGCCTGTTTCCGCGATCGCGTACTCTACACCGCTGATACCCAGGTCTGCTTTGAAAGCGATACCTTTGAGATCAGATTTGCGTCGTGAACGCCCAGACGCTAGCACTGTAGGGCTGACCCCACGTTTGCGCAGCTTACTATCAACATCAATGCGCTTGAAGATCTCTTCAGCGGTGCGGACGATGGTTTTAGCCTGAATCTTGGAGGCGAGGTCGGCAACAGCGTTCGAGGCTTCCTCTGCATCTGCAACGCGATGAACATGCCATGCGCCTTCAGTTGCTATGGTTTCAAGGCGCGCAACATTCTGGGGCCGACGTGCCTCTGTACGCGCCTGCGTTGTACGAATTTTTTCCTCGTGGCGAGGCAGTGTTGTTTTGAGAGTCGGGTGGTCAGGTGTGACGACAATCGGGCTAGTGCGGCCCAGCGCTTCACGGACGCGAGCGAGAAATGCCGATTTGTTCGGGTCTTCTACGGGCATTGGCATCAGGGTCGATCTCCACCTGAGAGCTCATCACGCCAGATTTCGGCGAATGACCGTGGCGCGAGCGCAGGAAAGTCACGGCTCTTGGTCCAGCCGCTGACCACAGGGAGAGGCACTCGCTTGATAAATCCTTTGCGGGCGATGGGGCCTTGCAATAGCCGGCCAAGCCGGGCCGAGCGCTCAAGTTTTCCCCGCGTCTTCACAGTGCTCTGCCACTGGCGTATACCGAGGCGTTCGGGCATGGTGCCCCCACCGGTGGTTACAATTTTGTGACGTAGGTCGAGCAGCAACTTCGGAAGATCTATCTTCACCGGGCAGACATCACGGCACGCCCCGCAAAGCGTGGAGGCATATGGAAGGTCCTTGCCTTTTTTTAGGCCGGTGAGCATAGGCGAAACAATGGCGCCGATAGGCCCTGGGTACACCCATCCGTAGGCGTGTCCACCGACCTTACGGTAAACGGGGCAGTGGTTAAGACAAGCACCACAACGGATACACGAAAGGGCTTCTCGGAGGTTCTCGTCTTTGAGCAGGTTCAGACGGCCATTGTCTACGAGAATCAGGTGAAATTCTTCAGGGCCATCTTCATCGCTATTAGCGCGGGGGCCGCTGATGAAGGCGTTGTAGCTAGTGATGCGCTGGCCGGTAGCGGAACGTGGGAGCAGTCGCAGGAACAGGCCTACGTCCTCGATAGACGGTAGCAGCTTCTCCATACCAGCGATGGCCACATGCACGCGCGGCGCTGACGTAGTCATGCGCCCGTTGCCTTCATTGGTGACGAGAACAACCGTGCCAGTCTCAGCAACGATGAAGTTGGCCCCGCTGATACCCATATCTGCCTTCGCGAAATGATCCCGTAGGACATCGCGGGCAATGATGCAGAGCTTTCCAATGTCATCGGTGGGGTCAGAGTCAAGGAATTTCTCGAAAAGATCAGAGACTTGGCCTTTGGTTTTATGAACAGCAGGAGCAATGAGATGGAACGGAGTCTCGCGGGCAAGTTGAATAATGTACTCACCCAAGTCAGTCTCTACGGGCTCGATACCGTTCTTTTCAAGAACGTCGTTGATTCCCATTTCCTCAGAGACCATGGACTTGCTCTTGATGACCGTTTTAACGTTGTTCCGCCGCGCGATGTCCAACACAATCTGATTAGCATGGACAGAGTCATCGGCAAAATGGACGTGACCGCCGTTGCGCCGAACATTCTTGTCTAGGAGATCCAAATAGTAGTCAAGGCGCTCAATGGTGTGGGCTTTGGTCGCTGCAGCGCGATCGCGCATCGAATCCCAGCTCTCTTCCGTAAAATCGGCTTCGATGGAGGATTTACGACCATCTACAAAGTGAGCGAAAGGAGCTCCAAGGGCGCGTTGAATATTGTCATTATCTAAAGCTTTGAGCGACTCCGCCTTGAACCGGCTCGTCTTGACTTCTGGCATTAGTCCAACCCCTCGGCTAGGAATTCTGCGATGTGCTTTGGGCGCACGTTAGAGCCCTGGCGTCGCAGCGCGCCGCGCATTTGCATGAGGCAGCCGCAATCGTTGGCAACGACAGTAGACGCACCAGTTTCTTCAATGTTGCCAACTTTTTCGTTGAGTATGGCAGTAGAAATCTCAGGGAATTTCACCGAGAAGAGGCCGCCAAAGCCGCAACAAGCGTCCGACTTGGCCATCTCTTGGAGTTCAACCCCACGCGTGTTCTGAATCAGCGTGCGAGGCTCTTCTGAAATACCTAACTCTCGGAGCAGATGGCAAGCGTCGTGATAAGTGACTAGACCGGTAGATGCCCCGCCTATTTCGGTGACGCCCATAACGTTAACAATGAAGTCCGTTAGCTCGTGCGTCTTCTCTCCAACGGCAGTCGCTCTCTCAAGCATGTTAGGTTCGTCAGCAAAGAGTTCGGGGTAGTAGATTTTAATCATGGAGGAGCATGAACCGGATGGTGCGACGATGTATTCGTAGGGCTCGAACGTCTCTACGAAGTGGCGTGCCACATCAGCAGCCTCCTTGCGGTAGCCGCCATTGAAGCCGATCTGCCCACAACAGGTCTGCGCTTCCGGGAATGCAACATCTACACCAAGATGCCTGAGCACTTTGACGGTGGCTTCCCCTACTTCTGGGAAAAATTGGTCTACGAGACATGTCGCGCAGAGCGCCACCCGTACCCGGGAGGGCTGCTTGCGTTGTCCGCCTCCGCGACCTCTATACCTTGACACGAGAGAAACGTAGCAGAAGGCGCGGTGCGGCACAACAGGAAAGAGCAGCAAAAACTTCTCCCTAGCGAATGAGAGGGTTTTTTTTTCTATCTATCTGCCATAGCAGGCGTTCCTGTTCATGTCGTAAGGGGGAGGGGTTCGTCGCCAAACTGAAGGAGGTTCCCTTTTCCGTTGGGACTTTCCGCGACGGTCAGGGCGGTTTTACTAACAATGCCTTCGTTCTTACATTTCTGCATTCTATGAATCCGGAAGCAATGTTATTCCTCAGATCATACAAAGCACTTCAAGGCGGGTCGCTGCCCGTGAGTGCCGGTGAACGCAAGGGCTAGAACACCGCGACGGCTGCACGGTCTAATTGCTCGACTGCCGGGTGTGTGGGCTGCATGATGACCTCGTCTACGCCAATCGACTCAAGGCTAGCAAGCGCCTCACGGATAGCAGCGGGGGTTGTAAGGATCGTTTGTGCGCGGTCAGCTGCAATTTTCTCGCCAAGCCATGCATAGTAATCGTATTGATTGCTGCGAGCTTGCTGAATGGTCGCATCATCACCAAGCGCATAGCTGAGACCAGAGAGGAATCGCGGCTTGCCAAATCGCTCATGCTCTATCCAGGACTCGAGGACGGATTTGTAGACCTCGGTCGCCCGTTCAAGGTTGCCTCCACCTCCAACGATGAAGCCGTCAGCCGACTTCCCTACGCGGGCGATTGCCGCAGGAGAGCCGCCGCCCAGAAGGATTTCAGGGCCTCCTTCCTGTACAACATTAGGTCCAGCAGCGTGAGAATTCTTCGTAAATGTATCGCCTGCCCAAACACGTCGCATATGTAACAGCATTTCATCGAATCGTTTACCGCGATTGTGGAAGGGTGCTTGGCCAACAAGGAAGTCATCTTCTCGGCCGCCAACTGCCAGTCCTAATGTAAGGCGACCATTTGACAAAGAGTCGATGGTCGCAGCCTGAGTAGCGAGCACTCCCGCATTACGTATAGGAGCAATCAGTATGCTAGTCATCAATCGGACACGTGATGTCACTCCCGCCGACATTGCCAGTAGCGCCAATGGATCTCCTGTAACGTAAGCAAGGCGGTCGTTAGCGGCAAGCGTGGAAAAGGGAGCCGAATCACATCTTCGGGCCCATTCAATTAGGTCTGTTGGGACAACCGCTGGAATATTTGCGGGCAAGGCGAGGCCGATTTTCATAACAGGACCTTCAGGGGCGAGGTTTTCGCAGAAGAGTACATGTAAATTTATATCAACCGGGAATCAGGTTCGAAATATATATCACTGCAACGTTCGCAAATTTCTGCGGGCACAACTCCCCATCGCATAAGGTATCCGAAAACGAAGCAACCCATACAAAAGCCTAAGAAGGCTTCTAATCCCGCGAATAGCACGAGGACACCGAGCACAACGTATCCTGGCCCTATGAGACCAAATCCATAGATCAAGGCAATGGAGGCTATCGAGAAGGCAAGTCCAACCATCTGGGCGAATTGCTTTGGGGGGCCCGCCACAGGCCGAGAGCGTCTTAGGATTTTTGGCGCGATCACTCTCGTCGCCAGCTGACCCATCGGGCTTGCTTTGGGGCCTGTGAGTACCCGTGCTAAGAACCCGTACGCGAGGACCCAAGTTAACCAGCGAACATCAGCGACAATGGTAATCAGAGCGAGTGTGAATACCATTGCGGCAACAGAGCGAGCTGCGTATTCGTTTACCGGGTTAGGAAAAGTAAAAAATGTACGCAATGCCAGCCTAGCGCCTGCTAACGATGTAATCATTTTGCTCACCTTTAAGCTATTTATACTGGTCCTATTCATTGTGTATAGCAGAAGCGCCGACCCAAGGGTCGGCGCTTCTGCTATACACAATGAATAGGCGTCTTCTATCGACCTAATATTTCCCGGCCGATCCATTCGAAAAGAGCAGGTTCCGGCCAAATTATATAGATGAAGTTATCCATCAAAAAGAACTGGAAAATCCCGATGATAGTCACAGCAATTACAGGACCAATATATTTCCATTTACCCGGCATCCAGAAATATGGACTCAGGAAAGCATAGGAAAATGTTGCATATTTTATACCGATGACCCCTGACAATAACGAGAAGAGCAAAAGCATCCCCACGATCTTGACCGCAGCAGCTTTAGTCCCTTCCATCCCGACGCTCTTCATCCCAATATCCATGATTTCTGCTTTGCTCACTACTCGTTGGGAGACAACATGGGTATACAACTGGGAGAGGCTCAATACGATAATGACGCTCGCCGCGCCGACGGGGAAGAATTGGGCGGCAGAACTTCGGAAACCCTGAGCTTCAATGATGAAAGCTAGCGAACCACCAATCGCCAAAGCGATCGGGAAGTTACGAGCACTAAAGAAGGCCTGCATGAACGACCGCTCTATCAATTCTGTAGCCGGGGCGTCGGTTGCCGTTTCCAGAGGCCCATCGCCTCCCGTTGAAGCCGTAACCAATCCCTTCGTAACGTCAGTCTTGGCACTCTTGTTGAAAAAGTAGAGAACCAAAACAATGATGATTGCCAGAGCGATTGTTAGAGGCCTTGTTGCTATCCCACTCCACCCATAAACACTTTCAGCAGAAACAAGGTTTTCCTCAATGACCGGTCCTAGGATCAGGCCTAATAGCATCGGAGGACGAGGCCATTGCCAGTACTTCATGATCAATCCGATGCCCATAAACACGAACATAATGGGCAGGAACAGCCACGATCGCATAGCAATCAGTGCCGTAAGGAAAATAATCGGGATGATAACCGCCCCAACCATTGGGTACGGCACAAGAGTTAGCTTTGCTAGTTGGCCGGTAAAGCCGATACCCATAACCATAAGCAGCAAGTTGCCTATGGATAGGGTTATGACCATGAGGATGACTATGTCCGCGTGCTCTCCGAGCATCTGCGGGCCAGGTGCCAGGTTGTAATACAGCATCGCTACTAGAATTAAAGCCCACGACAATCCACCCGGGATACCCAAGGCAAGCGTCGGGATTGCTTGGCCTGACTCCTTCGAGTTCTGGGCAGACTCGGCGAACATGACGCCCAGCAATGAGCCCTTCCCGAACTGAGACTTATCCTTGGTCCAGAAGATGCCGAATGCATATGCCAACCAGTCAATGGTGGCTTGGCCAACGCCGGGGATTGCACCAAGGAATACGCCAAACACGGATTGGCGTATCACCATAGGCCAATGCCGGAAGCCTTCTCTAGCACCGCGTAGAACCTCCTTGGTGGACACGTTGGCGCCTTTAGGGGCAACAGGTTCTCGTGCCAAGGTCAAATCAACCATTTCTGGTAGAGCGAAGAATCCCAAGGTGACAGCAATGAGATTAATGCCTTCCCACAGCTCTGGCCGCTGAAAGAAGAAGCGAAGGTCCCCGGTAGCAGGCGCAATGCCGACAGTACCAATCAAAATACCAAAGGCACCTGCCGCTAGGCCTCGTCGCATAGCGCCTTTGCTAAGACCAGAAACCATAGTGACACCGAACAGTCCTAACATGGCGATCTCTGCCCATGAGAAGGAGAGGACAAATGGCCTCATAATCGGGACGGCCAAGGCAAGCGTGATTGCGCCAACCACACCACCCAACATGGACACCGCGTAGACGGCACCTAGGGTGTGGGCCGCTTTCCCTTGCCTAGCAAGTTGATGCCCTTCAAGGAAGGACACGTTATTCCCACCACCTGGCTGGCCGAGTAGTATCGCAGGAATTGTGTCAAGGCCGTTGTTCACACCAGTGATAACAGCCAAGGCAACCATTCCAATCGCAGGATCGGTAACATTTTCCGTGATGAACGGAATAGCGAGAGCCATTACGACGATGCCCGAAGCTCCGGGAATCAATCCTGTCAGGGCAGCAAGAACAGCTGCAGTAATAACGACGATCCAATAAATCGGGTCGCCTAAGCGAGTTAACGCTTGAAGAATCTCATCCATCGAACGCTCCCATGATTGGTACTCGTATGAGCCAACTGGAGAAATAGGAGAGCAGATTAGCGTGATGCGCGCGCCCCCTAGAGTGGCGCGCGCATCATCACATATTACTCAATCACCGAAACCAAATCCGATGTACCAACGCCTACTTTACGTAAGTGTTGTAAATCTCTTGACGGAGTTCGTTGTACTCCACCGCGTTATCAATCAAGTCATTAGTCATCTTGACCATTGCAGCACCCATTTCCGCACCAGGTGTGTAACGGGTATTGATGCTAGATGCCTTCTCAAGACCAGCCACGAATTCTGCGTCGTTCATTGCGTCATCCATAGATTTACGCAGCGAAGCAAGAATAGCCGGGTCCATGTTGGGCGGGCCAAGAAGGTTCTTGGCGAAGCTAGTGCGCAGGTCTGAGTACCGGTAGAACTGCTCAAGCTCTGTTGTCATGTTGCCAAGGTAGTCTTCCGCCTTGTCACAAGTGAAGTCGCCTTCAGTGTTGGACGGCATGGTAGTACCGCTGTAAGACATGTCCAAGAAAGGCTTGATTATCCCATCACGGGTCCAGCCGGGGTTCTTCAAGGGCAACTGTGACCATACAGTCGAGGTATTCCAAGAGTTAACGTCCCCGCGTTGGAGCATCAGCTTCTGCGTGGAACTTCCCAGGCCACCTGCCACGTGGAGCAACTGGTAGGGTAGTTTCATCGCTCGAGCGATCATTCCTGTATTGAATCCAGTGGATCCAAGGTCCTGCCAAGAGGCAGCGTTGTCGGCAATGGTGATCAATTCCCCTGTTTTACCAGAGGCTGAGTCAGCGCAGACGTAAGGCAGGTTTGCCGCACCCCACAAAGCCCAGAATGAGTCTCCACCTGAAGTAGCACCAATGGCGCTAACCTCACGCATGTCAAACTGTGCTGCAGCTTCTTGCTGATCAACGATACCCGACGTTGCTTCAGTCGACATTGTCAAGCCGTCAGGCTTAGCATTCCAGACGAAGTTACGCTGGGTGAGGTTGGGGGTAAGGTTTTGGACAATCATCCGAGGCTTACCAGGAATGAACTTCGGCAAATGGCCCGCCATGTAACGGCCTACTGCGTCGGTTCCTCCGCCGGGGTTGTACCCGACAAGCATGCGCATCAACTTACCGGAGAAATAAGCTTCGGCATCGAATTCCGGTGCCGCAGGCGCAGGGACTGCTGTTGCTGTCGGCGCGGGCGCTTCACCAGCAACTACGGGAACTGCCGTTGCTGTTGGCGCAGGCGCGGTCGTGGGCGTGGCCGTCGGGTCGTCACCGCCGCAAGCAGCGAGTACAACCGCAAACATTGCTCCAAGCAATGTCAACGCGGCAGCCTTTTTAATACTCAACCTCATCTCATTCCTCCCAATCGTTTTCCTCAAGCTATTGCCCGGGGCATATAAAACATCGTCGCTTGCCTTCGGCCAGCGACCCGGAAACCCTAACTCGCTCGCCATTGGATGTCAATTCCTACGCTCCTCAAACTGGGTAGATAATAAACACGGTAAGTACATGCTCGAACTCTCGTTTGAGCATGTACTTATCCTCCAGCAGGTCTCTCCCCTGCCACGCTGGTTAAGCGAAGTCGATAATTCGTTCGAGTGAGGTGCGTTCTGTCATCTGAATTGGTACTTAGCGTCGTTGACCAATCACCCATGCGCCACGGCGAGACGGGCGCTCACGCGTTGCGCGATTCAGTAGAGTTGGCAAAGGCCACAGAGGCGATGGGCTACGCTCGATTCTGGGTAGCAGAACACCACAGTGCAGGGACGTTCGCTGGCACAAGCCCCGAGATACTTATAGGCCAAATACTGGCAAACACTTCTCGCATACGCGTGGGTAGCGGTGGCGTGATGCTAACCCATTACTCAGCGCTGAAAGTCGCCGAGCAATTCAGGGTACTAGAGTCGTTCTACCCAGGCCGGGTGGACCTAGGTATCGGCCGAGCACCTGGCAGTGACCAGCGCACGATGCTTGCTTTGGCCTACCCTAAACGACCTGTAGATGTTGAAACTTTCCCTCAGCAGGTGGTGGATGTGGTGGGCTATCTGTATGACGCACTCCAGCCTGATCACCCGTTCGCGTCGCTGAAAGCAGCTCCTGGTCCCAAACCTGAGACCGCGCCTGATATCTGGCTGCTTGGGTCTTCAGACTACTCGGCTCGGCTGGCGGCTCATGTAGGTTTACCTTTCGCATTTGCCGACTTCTTCGGGACAACGAGCGGGCACGGGCCGGCGGTGGCCGAGTTGTATCGACGGGAGTTCAAGCCATCGGCGTTATGTGAGGAGCCACACCTAAATGTAACTGTTCAAGTGATATGTGCACCGAGTGAAGAGGAAGTAGCAAGAGTATCTGCTAGCAGGAATTTCAATCGAGCGAGGCGAGTGTTAGCGGCCCAGGGAGAAGAAGTAAGAGAAGGCCTTTTGCCGCCTGAAGAGGCCTCTGAAAGGCCGTTGACTGAGGCTGCACGAGCACACGTTCAGGCTTATCTTAATGGCTGCATAGACGGCGACCCTGACCAAGTGAAAGCGGGGATACTGGCGGCGTCTGAGCGATACGAGACGACGGATGTAGGAATCGTGTCCATCGCCTACTCGCTAGCAGACCGGATTCGCTCGTACGAACTGGTAGCGAGGGCGTTCGGCCTAATCAGAGGTACTGCCGCTTAGTAGAGATCGATCAGGGAACATCGCGTCACGTAGTTTTTGACGGAAGTCTGCGGTTGCAGGCATGACTTGGTCGACAGCGACGACATTGTAGTACGTGTTGCCCGTACCGGCAGGGTCTCCGCCGTCAGCTACCACCTTCACGCCCAGGGCGAGTTGCTTGCGCATGAAGATAATGGCTTTGTCCGCAGGGCCAAGATGTTCGATAGAGCGGTCGACAATACGCCCCATGCTTTCTTGGACGGCGTGATCTTGCACGTTAATTCCGAAGATGCCGGTGAATGTGAGCTTCTTCTGCGCTTCGCGATCAATCAGGTAGTCGTTATGTAGGTCGCGGGTTTTTTTGAAATCTGATGTTTGCTCGCCGGGGCCCGTACCCAAGATACGGGCTACTAGTTTTTGGTCCTCCATGCCCATGCCAGACGGACTGTATTCCCAGTTGTAGACCATGCAGTTGTTGTCATCCATCGGAACCCACATATGTCCCGCGACTATGTCCTTTCCGGAGAATGGTTCCTGCCGAATCTGGGTGAAGGGCATGATGAAGTGGTAGCCGCGCACGTGGAGCTTGTCCTCGTCGAGCTGGCGGATACCGTAGTAAGCGTAGCCGTAGTCCGTTTCATCGACCTCGAGTCGAGGTGCCTTTCCTCGGGAGAATGGAGTAGACGGACTGATTCCAGGGAGGTCAGTGTCTTCGGTGAGTCGGCGATGGAGAATCGGTGCATGGGAGGTATCGAGTCCGCCCTCCATGGCTTGGAGCCAATTGCATTCTTCGTAGGTCTTGTTGACGTGTCGCTGGTCCTCAGGGGCCTGCGTCCATGCGAATTCGGGAAGCGGTGGTTGCTTCTCTGTCGCGCCCATGTAGGCCCAAATTAGCCCGCCCATCTCAACGGTGGGGTAAGCCACGCTATGAATTTTGTGGCTGAAATCAGTGTCGTTGGGTTCATTCATCTGGTTAACGCACTGACCTGTATGGTCATACTTCCACCCGTGGTAGACGCATCGAAGGCCATTTTCTTCGTTGCGTCCAAGCCAAAGTGAAGCACCTCGGTGCGGGCAATACTCTGACATGAGACCGACGCGGCCAGAGGTGTCTCGAAATGCAATGAGGTTCTCTCCTAGGAGTCGAACGCGCAGCGGAGAGCCATCAGGTTCGATTTCCCAAGACATTCCGACGGGCACCCAGTATCGCCTCATTAGCTGGCCCATAGGGGTCCCAGGGCCAACGAGAGTGATGGCGTCGTTCTCTTCCTGCGTAAGCATGTCCAGACCTCCTCCCTGTGGCCTATATTACCTCGCCCATTCGAAGACGGGCGAGGCCCACGAAGAGTCCGCTCGGTCGATTCGTTAGAGAGTCACCTTAACATCTCGTTCGGCGCAAACGGCATCGAACATCGCGCGAACCGAAGAATCTTCGTCTTCATACTCAATCTGGTTCGAGCCTTTCCCTGCCTTCATTCCACCACCGGAAAAGGCAGGGTTGCCCTGGCGAAAGACCAAGTAGCGCGCCATTTCGTTGCTAGCATTGAAGTGCTGGTGACCGCCATTGCCATTTGACATTAGCGACCCACGTTTGAAATCAAACCTCTGCGGCTCAACTCCTGGGCCGGGGTAGCTTCCAGGAGGCCATTGGAGGTCGTACCCGTCACCGCTCAGGAACAGGTAGCTAGTATCGTTGGCTTGTCCGCTCGCAGGCGTTTCCACGTCACCCGTTCCGAAACCATGGCCTTTCTTGTATGAACCCGCGGGGAATTCTGAGAGGTGGCAGATAATTCTCCCTCCTGCCATCAGGATGTGCATGTTCGTGCTCGGGCCTCGGTAATTCCATTGATCCAAGGCCATCGCTGTCACACTCGGAATGAAATTCGCTTCCATCAGTCGATCTCCCAAGCGACTGGCGTTCGCACTAAAGAAGCTATCGTCCGATGGGCTCATGCGGTCTTCAAAAACAGTGCTGCAATTGAAGACGAAATCCTCGCTATCGTACAGATTGAACACCGTCGGCATATTCGTTGCCGCATACAGCCGTACGGGGTCGGTTCCGCTCGCGTTGTAATGCTCGTGCCAAGCGTTCATCGGTATGGCGAACACACTATCTTCATGCCACTCGAACGTCTGTTTCGTCCCGCCTTCCTGCCACACCGTCGTAGCGCCACGACCTTTAGCAACGTAAAAGATTTCCTCGTACATATGCTTCTCAGCGTTGAATGTGCCCCCAGGAGGTATCTGCGCGAGATATCGGATGCCAGTGTTGTTGGTGATGGTCCGGTCTGGCACCGGGTAGTGAGTTAGATCGAGCAAGGCCGCGTCTACTCCAGCGCGCGCCCAAGGCGATAATTGCTCGTTGTAGATATCGAATACTGTATGAGTCGTTATCACCTGGAGTTCTTCCGATCGAACCCACCGTTCGAACGGAGTCAGCTTCCAAGTCTCGATGCGTTCGTCTGCCATATGAAACCTCCTGTGCGGGCGGGCGCGTGACATGTTGAAAGAAATGGAGCTATCCCGTGGCGGCCTCTGCCTCGCCAATCAGTGCCATGATCAGCAAACCATGCCACCAATCTCTTCACGCAGCCCAATCGCGAGGACAGCGAGTTCTCAAGCGAGCAGCCACATCATAATCCTAAGAGGAGCTCGTCGTCTCTTCTCTGGATGTGGACATGGCTAATGGGCGCTAGTTGACAACGACTAAGCCGCGGCTGTAATACCGCCATATCGCAGGTTTGGTAGAAGGATGTGACACATGGGCAGACGAAAGAGCTTCCAGATTCCCGGAGTACGCCACGCAGCGCCAATCCCTTACGGTGCTCGCGTGGGCAACGTGATTTACTCGTCGGCTATCCAAGGCATCAATGCTGATACCGGTGAGATCAGCGAGGATGTCGGAGACCAAGCGAAGCACTGCTTCAAGAATCTCGCCACGTTCCTCCATGTCGCTGGTGCGACACCGGACGACATTGTGCGGATGACATGCTTCCTGAAGGACCTCAACGATCGGGAAATACTGAATAATGAGTGGAATTTACTGTTCCCCGACGAACACGACCGCCCTGCTCGGCACACATCGCAGTACGATCCGCCGCGCGGGATGAAGATTCAGATTGAGATTGTGGCCGTCCTCGAAGACTAATCGCAGCACCTGCTGATTGATTATGACTAGTTCGCGACTCATCACAGCTAGTCTCAGTCAGCTGGTAACAGAGCCGCCCGAGAAGTCGGGAGGTGCGATATGGCCGGGCTTATCGACTAAGAGAGAAGCAAAAGGGCCTCTGCGATGGCCCCCCTCTTCTGCTTAGCCAAGGAGGATTGCATCGACTTGTGCGGGACTGGCACAAGGAAGAAGCAAGGCAGTGCATTGAAGGTCCTCTCCCAGAGAGCACTCAGGTGAAACCTGCATACTAGTAGACGTCCAGCGTAAAGCCTTTCCCCGCTGGCGTGTCCTTGAAGTCCAAGATCGAACGGGCTAATTGGTCAGCGACCTCGCGCTCAATTAACAACACTGGCCTACCTTCCCATGAGATCGATACATCTCCGGGGCCACGAGAATCGATAACGATGCCGAAGTCACCCTCACCTGTCCACGAAGGGGGAATAGCGAGGCGCAGGTAGCTGCCGGGGTCGAGGTCACGTCCATCAGCGGTAAGTCTCAGTTGGCGTTTCGCTTCATCAGTGGCCTGGAATGCCTGTTTCGGGGTGGTCATGCTGCTTTCCCGTGACACTTCTTGTACTTCTTACCGCCCCCACAGGGGCATGCTTCGTTGCGGCCAATCTTCCGGCCGTCTGTCATGACATCGAATTGTCTCTGCGATGCGTTGCGTGCGGTGCAATCCGCACAGGTGCACGCCGGAGGGTGATTCGAATACCAATTTGTCCGTTCGCCGCCGATTACCACGCTCTTCTCCTACCTGACCACTATCAGTTTTCCCGTGTCATCTAAATCCAGCAAACGGCCGCTCATCTCCATCGTTGCCTGAGATGCCAGGAGGAAGCGGTCGCCTGCGTACTCGGGGCCGGGCATACGTGAGCGCGCCTCATTGGGCGCGTCCTCGGTGGCAATAGCAGCGCCGGGCGAGATTGCCACAACGCAAATATTGGATTCACGCACCTCTTCCGCATGGAAGTCCGTGAAGTGAACAATCGCTTCCTTAGATACTGCATAGGTTAACGCACCAGCGGGAGTCTTACCTCCACCTCCGTAGAGATTGACGATGTGCCCACCCCCGGCCTGTTCCATGTAGGGAATGGCGTGCTTGCTGCAGAGAAACGTACCCCCTAGGTTCACGCCCATGACGTGCCAAAAAAAACTCTCGTCCATATCTCGGATAGCGGGCCATCGGGGGCCGCCCCATTGGAAGTGTGGCACGATGCCAGCATCGTTGATAAGGATGTCGATACCTCCGAATTTATCCGCGACATCAGCCATTGCAAAGCGTACGGTATCTTCTCTCTTTACGTCTGTAGGAAGAGCAATGACTTGCCCACCGAAGTCTAGAAGCTCGCTTTGAGTCTGCGCCAGGCGCTCCTCATCAACGTCAAGGATGGCTACCTTGGCTCCCTCTTGAGCGAAGCGGTGAGCGATGTAGCGCCCGATACCTTTGGCACTACCAGTGATGGCGACCGATTTGTCCTTGAGCATGTGGTTCTCCTTAAGCGAACAAGTAGGGGGACGCTATGGCTTCAGCGGTCCCTGCGTCAAGCGGCACCGTTGACATATCCCACCGTTCGAGATTACGGTCGCGTGAGAGTTTGCCGAAGCTTATTCACGAGAGCGCAGGAGAAGCAGCATGGCTGCCAGACACTCAGACGTCGTTATCATCGGCGGCGGTATTGCGGGTATTGCAACGGCCTATTACCTGGCAAAAACTGGGATTACAAGCACCGTGGTTGAACGCGATGGGCTGGCAAGCCATGCCTCGGGGTTCGCGTATGGCGGGTTGTCTGGTGGTATTCCAGACGGGCCGAATCTGAATTTCCCGATTATCCAGAAAAGTATGGGTCTGTTTAGGGAACTCGCCCAAGGGCTTCCTGAACAAACCAGCGTAGATATCCAATACCGCCAAAGACCCGTTCTAAAGATTGCCTTCAATGAAGCTGAGGCTACCGAGGCTTCCCAGTACTTGGTATGGCAACAGGAGCAGGTTGATTATAAAGTCGAATGGATCGGCGCAGTCGATGTACTAGCACTTGAGCCGCGCGTGAATCCTGAGGTCATCGGAGCGCTGCATATCGAAGGTGGTGGCGACGTTGAACCGTACCGCCTGACCCTAGCGCTGGCTGAGGCGGCAGAGAAGATGGGTGTGATTATCCGGACAGGTAATGTCGTCGGACTGCGCCACCACGGCTCACAAATCAGAGGCGTCGCCCTCGCTGGGGAGGATATTTCAGCGGACACTGTTGTGATGGCGATGGGGCCGTGGAGCGGTGCTCTCACCGAATGGACCGGAGTCAATGTACCAGTGCGGCCGCTGAAGGGGCAGATCATCCGCCTACAAGCCAATGGTGCCCCCTACTCATACAGTATTAACCACCATAAGAATTATGCGATGACGAAGCCGGCCGATAATTTTGTGTGGTGCGGCACGACCGAAGAAGAGGTAGGGTTCGATGAAGCTAAGACGACTGAATCGCGAGATGCCATCATCGAGTCGACGTTGCGAATGTTGCCTTCGCTTGCGGACGCAAACCTCGCCCTTCAGACAGCCTGTCTACGTCCGGTGACGCCGGACAATCTACTGCTCCTTGGTGGCATACCAGGCATCGACGGTCTCTACCTTGCCACCGGTGGTGGGCGTCAGGGCATCATGATGGGACCTGCCATGGGTAAAACCATAGCCGACCTGATCAGTAGCGGTGCTACCGATGTAGATATAGCGCCGTATGACACGGGGCGTTTCACGGTATAGCGTGGCACGCAGATGAGTACTTGATGAAGTAGCATGCACGCGACCTGAAATCACAAAGGCATTCTTCCTTGCAACAATCGTCGCGTACCACGCTGAGCGCCCACGCCGAACTGCGCGCGACGGCTTTGATCTACACCGCCTCGTTCAGCTACATGATTACCCTAGGTGCGACGTTACTATTGGTGCCTCTGCACGCATTGCACCTTGGCTTCAACCTTGCAGAGCTCGGTATTATCGTCGCTTCCCAGGCAGTGTTTGGCCTACTCTTAAGATTGTTCGCGGGCGCGATCTGCGATCAGTTCGGTGAGCGCTGGGTTCTATGGGGTAGCTTCGGAACCATGGTCGCTGGTGCCGCAATTTTCGGAGTCTCAGAGTCATTTTTGGCGCTGATCATCGCTCAAACGTTCCTAGGGATATCACGAGCGACCTACTGGACAGCCACCCAGTCGTATTCAAGTCGGATTAACCCGAAGAAATCGGGCATTTTGTTGGGGCGGATGAACAGCTCTGGTACAGCGGGTCAGATGGTAGGTGCGGCGATGGTGGGGTTGATCGCAGAAACCATGGGCTATACATGGGCATGGGCAGTAATCGTCGCACTAGGCCTGGTCGGAGTGCTCGGTTCGCTAATCCTCCCTGTACTTCCACGGAAGGATGTTCGAAGAGGGTTCATCCAAGCGTTGGCCCCGATACCGGCACTCGCACGCACTCCCAGTATGGGCATGGCGGGATTCACAGCCTTCGTTGCCTCGACTTCCATGACCATCGCGGTCATCCTCTTGGTTCCCTATCTACGTGAGCTTGGAAACGGAGAGACGACAATAGGGCTCGTGCGGACTGTCGGTTCTGCAGGCAGTGTGGTGATTGGCATCTGCTTTGGCGCGGTAGTCGCGAGGACAGGGCAGCAGAATCTGTATGTCGGCGTGCTAGCCCTCGAAAGCTTGACCATGCTTGCTGTGCCGCTCGTCGGTGGCCATTTGTTCGCTCTGACCATGCTGATGTTCTCCTACGGTACGCTACACGGTGTGCTTGGCCCGCTCTACCCGCTCACAGCATCGACCTACAGCACACAAGAGCAGCGCGGGATGGCGATAGCCTACGTTGGCTTGTATTGGGCTGCCGCGCAGGTTGTAGTTCCGGCGGCGTTCGGAGTAATCGCGGCGAGCTTAGGTCTCAAGGATTCTTTCTGGTTTGCAGGGGTGATGTTCATGGGGTTCGCTGTGGCGATGCCGATTCTGTTTCCGCTGCTCACTAAGGATCGGTCAACTGTCAGCGAGCCTCTGGCGTGAGTGCAACTTTTAATAACCTGAGCTCAGCGGCTGAGAAGCGTGCTGCTTCACTAATTTATACCGCATCGTTCAGCTATATGATCTCACTAGGTTCAATGCAGGTGCTCGTCCCTCTCTATGGTCTCCATCTTGGCTACGACATAAAGGCATTGGGGCTAATCCTGAGTGCGCAGGCCGTTTTACCAATCTTCACGCGCTTCTTCGCAGGAGCAATCGCGGATGCTTTTGGTGATAGGTACGTACTGTGGTTCTCGTTCAGCGCGATGATTGCGGGAGCTGGGGTTTTTGCCCTATCGGGAGTGTTCTGGGCATTAATTGCAGCACAGACACTGCAAGGGATGTCACGATCAACCTATTGGGCCGTAACGCAATCCTATGCGTCACGGATTAATCCAGACATGGCCGCGACACGGCTAGGACGGCTCAGCAGCTCCGGTAACGCAGGAAGCATTATCGGGACAGCCTTGTCCGGGTTCTTGGCGTTCGGTCCGGGATACGGGCTAGCGTTCGGAGTAGTTGCAGCATTTGCGCTTATAGGATTGGTAGGGAGCATTGGGCTACCAGTCCTCCCCAGACCTCGTACCAAGCGCAACTTCAAGACGGCGATGGCGCCCATCGCCAACGTTGCCTCCAGCCGGTCGATGGGAATGGCAGGCGTCAGCGCATTCGTCGGATCAACCTCCACTATGCTTGGCATCATCCTAATCATCCCGTTCATGAAGGATGCTTTGTTCAATGAGTCAGAAATTGGCATAGCGCGAACACTCACCGCGGTTGGGAGTCTCACGGCGGGCCTATTGTTTGGCAAATTGATGTCACGCATGGGATTGATGCGACTACAATCCGCAGCATTTGGCCTTCAAGGGTTGACCTTTTTGGTCGTGCCACTCATGGCTTCTCATTTCGCCAGCGGTCTACCGATTATGTACATCTACGGGGTCTTTGCTGGCTTAATGGGCTCGCTGTACCCGATGACTGTAACGACATTCAGCCGGCCGGAGCAGCGCGGCACTGCAATGGCATATGCCGGCCAGTTCTGGGGGTTGGCTCAGCTACTCATTCCCACCACCTTTGGGTTTCTCGCAGCCGCAGCCGGCCTGGATGCATCCTTGTATATCAGCGGGTTCATTTTCATCGGGCTCGCCTTAGTAACTCCGGTGATGTACTCCCAGTTGACAAAGCACGGGGTGAAGTAAGACTAGCTGTAATCAAGTAGTGCTCCAGTTCCTGATACTACGGGGGTGGGCATCAAACTCAAAGGGTCTTATTATGCCCGCCAGCAAACGTAGTCAGACAGGGAGGCAGACCAATGCCAGTCATTGATTCCGATACTCACGTAGTCGAGACCGAACGAACATGGGAGTTCATGGATCCTGCCGATGAGAAATACAAGCCGCAGATTCTCGTAGGCGATGACGGCAAGCGGTATTGGTACATCGATGGCCAAATCAAAGGTCAAGTACGTGTAGCGCCAGGCGCTCGTGGCAAGGTTGAGAACGCTGGCCGCGATATGGCAGTTGACCCGGCTCGCCGAGAGATGGATGACGTTCTAGGGCGAGTCGCTCATATGGACGAACTAGGCATTGATGTTCAAATTCTCTACCCTTCAATCTACATATCACGGATGTGCGACAAGCCGGACACCGAAATCGCGATGTCCAAGAGCTACAACCGTAGGCTCGCAAGTATCTGGGAACAGGCGAATGGTAGGCTACGCTGGACCTGCATTCTGCCGCTAGCATCACTAGATGTGGCAATTGAGGAACTACGCTGGGCTGTTGCCCATGGGGCGTGTGGAGTAACCATGCGAGCCATTGAGGACACTCGCATGCTAGTTGATCCTTACTTCTACCCCATCTTCGAAGCAGCCGAAAAACTGAACATCCCAATTGCCGCGCACATTGGCAACTCCAACAAGGGATTCTGGGACTTAATGGCCACAGACGGTGTTGGCGGTACGTTCGGTACGTTCCGGCTCACGTCCGTTGCCGCTTGCCACGCAATCATGTCCCGAGAACTCTATAAGGATTTCCCGAAATTACGCTTCGCCATTGTGGAAGCGTCTGCGCAGTGGGTGCCATTCGTAGTCCACGACCTACGTCGTCGGCTAGAGACGCGCGGAAGAAAGCTTGCTGACGACCCGCTGAAGGAGAACAACATTTGGGTGACGTGCCAAACGGATGACGACATCCCATACGTAGTGAAATACGCAGGCGAGGGGCAGTTGGTAATCGGCACTGACTACGGACACGAAGATCAATCCAGCGAAATTCAAGCCATGCGCAACATGCGAGAAAAAGGCGATGTTGACCCCGCGGTCCTAGACAAAATCATGGGGCAGAACGGCGTTGATCTTTACGGGTTAGATATGGCGCAACTAGGGCGATAAGACCTGGCCTAGCCAAAGGAGTCTCTTATTGAGTAGTAAGTAGGGAAAACCAACCTGCGATGACCCCTATTCTGTAACAACCCTCGCAGCCGAGTCTCGCGTGCAGCGCATTTCGTCTTTTGGTAACCAGGGCTCCGGCCCTCTAATAGCCGCTAAAATAGATGGGCTAATCATCTGGAATCAAAATAAATGCACTTGGGCAATATAAATCTCTATCCCAACGCAGGAACGCCCACTTCAACGTTCAATGCTGTTCGGGGCATCTTGCCTTCCGCGATAGAGAGAATGTGATTGACCACGGCGCGTTGGGTGCTGCGCCGCGCAGCATCAGTGTTGGCAACCGCATGCGGTGTCATTAGCACGCGATCAGCATTGAGGTTCCTGAGTGGATTGTCCGTAGGCAGTGGTTCCTCATGAAACACGTCTAGCGCCGCACCAGCAATCCAACCCTCATTGATAGCTAGGATCAGTGCTTTTTCATCAACAACCGCACCTCGAGCAGTGTTTATCAGAAGCGCATCGGGTTTCATGGAACGCAGTTGATCCGCCCCAATCAGGCCTCGAGTTTCCCGTGTAAGAGGAACATGAAGCGTGACTATGTCCGATTGTTCCAGCAGCGATTGCAGGTTCACCAACTCAACACCAAGGTCGCTCGCCATAGTGGCCCACGGCGTACGCGTGTAAGCAAGCAGTCGCACTCCCCAACCAAACAAATGACGCGCAACGCTCTGCCCGATTGCCCCAAATCCCACAATACCAACGGTGCTCCCTTGCAACAACACCGCATGCTCGGAGCCGTCGTCGCGCCAGCCCCCATCTCGCAAGCGCCCAGCCCTGAGGTGCAGTCGTTTGGCTGAGGCGAGCATGAGTGCGAGGGTTGCCTCAGCCATCCCCATGGTACTGGCCTCCGTTTGCGTATTGCATAGAAGAACACCAGCCTCAGTCGCGGCTCTGATATCGAGCTTGTCGTACCCCACGTATGGGGTGATGACCACCTTCAGGTTCGGTAAGGCTGCAAGCAGGCTTCGAGTGATGGTGTTATGAACGAGGCAGTCAGCATCACCAACGGCGGCGACAATTTCGTCTTCGGTCAGGCGAGGCAATGTCTGCCCGCGGGCAGGTCCGAACTTTAGCTCGTGACCACCTGCGCGCAGGGGTTCGTAATCATCGGAAGAGCCAATAAGCG
The DNA here is from genome assembly GCA_937901475.1 of uncultured Dehalococcoidia bacterium. Taxonomy (GTDB): domain Bacteria; phylum Chloroflexota; class Dehalococcoidia; order Lucifugimonadales; family Australimonadaceae; genus CALGTL01. The sequence continues at coordinate 3,577 of CALGTL010000076.1, read as the reverse complement.
TGATGACAGCTATCTTCATAGGGGTGTTCTAGTCCGTGATGCCAAATAGTTTCGCCGGGTTGTCCCAGAGGATCTTGCGCTTGTCTGCATCAGCGATACCAGGAAGTGCGAGGAAAGTGTCAACGGCATGGGGGAAAAGCGAGTCGCTGTGGGGGTAATCGGTCGAGAAGAGTAGGTTGTCTGAACCGATATAATCGATAACGTACTTCCCAATCTCTTCTTCAGGTTCAATCTCCGCGTAGCATTGACGTTTGAAGTACTCACTGGGGGGGAGTGGCAGGTCTATACCTAGAGTGGGCAGATCAGGGCGGCTTGATTCCCATTTCTCGTCCATGCGCCATAGCAGCCATGTCAACCAGGAGGAGTTGACTTCCATCATCACGGGCTTCAGGTTGGGGAAACGGTGCAACACGCCACCGAGAATAAGCTCTGCAAGCTCTGTCTGTGCGTGGAATGGGTTGCCGATGACTTGGGCTACCAGCTGTGTTCGCGAGTGCCCGTTGTAGCGATGTGCGATGTTGTCCGTTAGGTAAAGACTGGGTGGTGGGCCATGCAGGCCGAAAGCCACGCCGAGATCGTTGACCTCCGCCCACAAGGGGTCAAAGAAATCATCGCAGAGTAGGTGTCCATCTACAGCTCCCCCTGTCATTGCCACGCCCACAGCCCCTAGATCTTCAACGCAACGACGCGCTTCTGTTGCAGCCAGAATGGCATCGTGAGGTGGCAGCCAACCCCAGAACTTGAGACGATCCGGAGACGACTTGACGAAGTCAGAGGCGAAGTCGTTGTAAACACGACAGAGCGCGAGGGAGTGTTGAGGGTCGAGGCCATCAAAGCGGACGATGCTCATGGCCACTGTGGGCATCATTACCCCCACGTCGATGCCTTCAACATCGAATCCCTCTATGAAGTTCTCGGGAGAAGGTTGATCCGTTACCTTGGCGAGAAGAGGTTGGGCTGCAACTCGACGGAATGCGCGTTCTCGGACAAGGCGCGGGCCAGAGGTCTGCGGGACATCTTTACCTTCGACGCTTACCTCCGCCCCTCCCTCGCCAGTCTTGCCTTTGTCCAGTGAATTGACCTTAGTCTTAGAGCGCCACGGCTCGGGTAGGTTGCGTTGCCAAAGGTCGTGAGGTTCTAAGAAATGGGGCTCCGCATCAATGATTTTGAATCCGGCTTTAGCCATAAGATGAAGCTCCAACGAATAACTTGGCGGATGCTAACGTGGCCTAAGATTAGGAGCAAGCGCAGATTGCGCTAGACGTGTTCTGCTGCAGCATCGAGTGCTGCCTGCCGCAGGTCTTTAAGTCGGTGTGACTGATTGGAGGGTGCCACGTAAAACACACTCGCTGCAATCAGCATGATACCGCTCACGATGAGAGCAGCGGGGGCACTGAGAACAGCAATTGCGCTGAATTGCATTTCACCCATGGGCCTGATGCTAGTGTGAACGATACTCCATACCCCCATAACTCTTCCACGCAGCTCAGTCGGTACCAACATTTGTAGGTTCTGTTGAACAGCGACATTGCCAGCGGACGCGCCCGTCCCCACAAGGAAAAAGATGACCAGGGAAACCCAGTAGACCGGCACCAGTGCCAGTGCAATCATCGATCCACCTAGCAAAATAGGCGCGAAGATGAGCGAGCGACGCTGCTGCTCTGGCCTTGCGTAGTGAGATGACAGAATGACACCAGCCATGCTGCCAATGCCTTGGGCAGCCCACATGGTACCGAGCAAGCCTGGACCGACGTGCAGTATGTCCTTTGCTATCACTGGCAGCAAGATCGTGAAGGAGATACCGAAGAACATCGTGTACCAGGCAAAGCCAATTAAAAAGGCGAATATCCTCTGCTGCCAAATAAAGCGCGCCCCCTCGGTCATGCTCTTGAGCATGCTTCCAGCGTAGGCCCGCTTGATAGGGGGAAGGTGAATTTTCATCAACATGAAGGTGTACACGGCAATACCAGCAACAGTGATTAGAAGCACTGTACCTGCAGCAATTCGCGGAGAACCAGTGATGTTCATCATCAAGGTTAAAACGATCCCGCCAACGACCGGAGCACCGACGCGCGTCCCGGGGTGGATTGCAGAATTCAGCCCGATAGCATTGGGCATGGATGCTCGGCTGACCAAGTGAGGGAACATTGATTGCCGCGCAGGGTTCTCGAATGAGCCCACTGCTGAATGCAAGAATGCGATAGCAAAAACATGCCAGATTTCTAACACTTCAATCAGAGCAAGCACGGCCAGCAGTCCAAGCAGCACGATGTTCCCAATCTGCACAATAATCAGTAATTTTCGTTGATCGAACTTGTCAGCGATGACCCCACCGACCAAAACTAAGGCCGTGGCGGGGATGGCCTGTGCTAGAGCGAAGATCCCAAGGTGAAGCTTAGAACCGGTCATCTCGTAAACCAGCCATGGCTCAAGCATCCAGAGCATCTGTTGCCCGGAAACAGAGATTACGTATCCGAACCAGAAGATGCGGAAGTCGCGATGTTGAAGTGCGGAAAAGCGGTTACTGAACATGAATCCCTATTAGTGTAGCCCCTCTGATTGGCTGATCTCTCGAACAATAGGTGACCTAGTCCCGAAAACGCGGTAATCTCTCGCCTATAATTGGGCCCGGAACCCACCCAGGAGACGCTTCAAAGATGACTATCCAAACCACCAAAACAAGTGATGGCATAACGCTGCACGGGATGCTGCATCCTGCCGCTGCCCCTCGCACCGACTTACTTGTGGATTCAATGCTGTTTATCCACGGTTCCAATGGCAATTTCTACTCCTCAGCTGGTGTTGAGCGCGCCAAACACTTCGCGGACCTTGGCATCCCCGTCGGCGTATTCAACACTCGTGGCCATGACGTCATAGCAGGTGCAGGGCAATCGGGCGGGAAAAAAGTGGGCAACGCCCACGAGCACCTAAGCAATACGCATCTCGACATCGAGGCCATGGTCAATTTCATGGGGGAGCAGGGCTTTAGCCGGGTTGGTCTACTAGGCGCAAGCCTCGGCACGGTTCGTGTGGTGATGTCCCAAGCCAAGAACCAAGACTCTCGAGTAGCAGCCGTCATCGCTGTCGGCCCGCTACGGTTCTCGCACAAGTATTACCTTGCGTCAGAGATGGCTGACTTGCACAAGAAGCACTACGAAGAAGCCAAAGCTTTAGTCGATGCGGGCGAAGGTGACAGGATTATCCAAACCGAATTCCCCAACCCTGGAGGCATATTCACCGCCGATGTGCACCTGGATCGTCACTGCTCGGAGCACTACGATATCTGTACGCAACATACAGACAAGGTCAATTGCCCTTTACTAGTGCTCACTGGTACAGAGGAAAAGCACCCTCGAATGCTGGATGTAGGTAAGGACATGGCCGCGCTAGTGGGCGATCAGAATCCCGGTTTTAAATGGGTCCACGTTGAAGGAGGTGACCACGGCTTGCACAGCTTCGAAGACCGCTTCAACAAAGAAGTCATGGAATTCTTGGGCGCAAAGTAATTCTCATATTGCAATTAACTAGATACAAGAAAGAAAGCCTGGCAAGTCGCCAGGCTTTCTTTCTTGTATCT
>CALGTL010000075.1 GCA_937901475.1 uncultured Dehalococcoidia bacterium | reverse complement strand
GTCGTGTGCTCTGAGTCGGCCATTCCCCTGATATCCGGGATAATCATCCTAAATCCATTCGCATTCCGCCCCATATAGTCCACCCAAGACTTAGCCGAATCGAAGCGCGTGCCCGCTATGAACAACATCGGCATGCCGCTCCCGACATCCTCATAATGATGTTTATATCCGTTGATTGTTGTATCCGGCATAAGTTCTCCTCTCGTTGGTCGGAAGCCAGCCTAACATCTGCGCACTACACGCAAAGCCAATACCGCTCCGGATGAGCACAGAGCGGACCACAACAGAGGCCCCGCCTGGCATGGCAGAGCCGAGACGGCTAGACTCCCCGCTGTATCTAAGGGTCGACCAAGCCACACAAGCAATCGATCCTTGCAGGAGGCGCCCAATGGTCATGAATCACCCCATCATCCACAAAACCACTGCATTCCCAGTCTCGCCGAATCTTGGCAATTGGACTGCTTCTCGTGCCGGATTCGATTGGTCCAGCGTAGAGAGTGAGATTGACTTCCTCCCGGACGGTCGACTCAACATTGCCTATGAGGCCATTGATCGCCATGTGGTCAAGGGCAATGGTGCCAAAGTGGCCATGCACTGGGAGGGCAAGAGCGGCGAGAAAGAGTCGTACACCTACGAAGACATGCGCCGGCAAACCAACAAGTTCGCGAACGTACTCGAAAACCTTGGGGTTGAATATGGCGCGCGTGTATTCACCTTCATGGAACGCTTGCCCGAGATTTATTTCACCTTTTTCGGCACGCTGAAAGCCGGATGCGTCATCGGGCCCTTGTTCTCTGCCTTCGGCCCTGACCCGGTAAAGGACCGGATGGAAGCCAGCGGCGCAACTGTCCTTGTAACCCAGCCGGAACTCCGAGCAAAAATTGCGGAGATCCTACCTCACCTCCCTAATCTCAAGCACATCATCGTCGTCAACAAAGCCGGGCGATCTTCCACTCCATTAGCAGACGGCGATCTCAGCTACGAAGAACTTATGGCTGCCGCATCTGATGCTAGCCCGCCACTTGGCACGACCAAAGATTCCTACTCGGTCATGCATTTCACATCGGGCACAACGGGCAAGCCAAAGGGAGCAGTGCACCGGCACAATTCCGTCATCCAGCAATACGCAACTGGCAAATGGGCTCTCGATTTGCATTCCGACGACATCTATTGGTGCACAGCCGACCCAGGCTGGGTCACCGGAACCTCGTACGGAATGATTGCGCCATGGACAAACGGTGTAACTCAAATCATCTACGAAGGTGGTTTTTCCGCGCGCAAGTGGTACCAAATTCTCGAGGATTACAATGTCACCGTTTGGTACACCGCGCCCACGGCCATCCGTATGCTGATGAAATCAGGCGTCGAGTTACCCAAAACATTCAACACGCCCAGCCTCCGCTTTATGGCGTCAGTAGGGGAGCCTCTCAATCCTGAGGGAGTGGTCTGGGGCCAAGAGGCCTTTGGTATGCCATTCCATGACAACTGGTGGCAGACCGAGACCGGTGCCATCATGATTGCCAATTACAATTCAATGGACATTAAACCTGGTTCCATGGGGCGTCCCATTCCCGGAATAGAGGTTGCAATCATCGACGCTGACGGCAATCCCGTCCCGGATGGTGAGAACGGAATCCTAGCAGCTCGACCCGGATGGCCTTCGATGTTCCAGGGCTATTGGAACGACAAGGAGCGCTACGACTCCCGCTTTAAAAACGGTTGGTATCTCACAGGGGATGAAGCTGTTCGCGATTCTGAAGGCTATTTCTGGTTCGTAGGTCGCTCTGACGATGTTATCAACACCGCGGGACACTTAGTGGGGCCATTCGAAGTTGAAAGCGCGCTTCTTGAACACCCCGCCGTCGCTGAAGCCGGGGTGATTGGCAAACCCGATGCCATCGCCATGGAAGTAGTAAAGGCATTCGTCTCACTAAAAGAAGGCTACCTTGCTTCGGATGAGCTGCGCCGAGAGCTCATGGGATTCGCGAGGAAGAAACTAGCCGCAGCCGTCGCCCCACGCGAGATTGAGATTGTCGATGGCCTACCAAAAACCCGCTCGGGGAAAATCATGCGCCGCCTGTTGAAAGCACGCGAACTCGGGCTCCCCGAAGGCGATACCTCAACGCTGGAAGACGATTAGATCAATTAGCATGCGGGCTTCAAACGTAGACTCAATAAGGGCATATAGATGCTGTTTCAAGAAGATCACCTGCTACTAACAAGCGCAGGCCATTACCAAAATCGTTTCCCGTCATCCCCGTACTCTCCACTCAATCGCAACAAATCTTGTAACTAGTGAGGGAAAGAAAAATATTTCGGAAGATGCTCCTGAAAAACGCGCTGCACGTGGTCGGTGGTTGTCATTGTTGGGCGCTAGACTTCAGAAGCCAATGCGGCGAAATGGCACAGCACCAATACCTGTGTATTCGCCTGTCCATCACTGAAATTGGAGAATCCCTTGACTAAAAACTTACCTGATCCATTCGTAGTCCTCGTAGTGATGGACGAAGACATCGACCTTGACACTATACGATCCATCGCGCCTGGCCGTATTGAGGTGCACCAGGTGCCACCGGGAGCAGTCGAGAATGAGTTTGGTATGTTTCCTTCCTCGACTGGTCTCAGGTCATACCGCCTCCCGTGGCATACTGACCTTAGCCCCGAGCAACTTACTGAGCTTTTGGGGCGCACTCACGCCCTAATGGCGGGCCTTCCCTACCCGCTCAGTGTTCGAAACCGAATGCCCAATTTGCAATGGGCAGAATTCACGTTCGCAGGTGTGTCCGATTTCAGGCACATAGATATATGGAACACCGATGTGAAGATCACCAGCGGGCGTGGCATTGTCCAGGCTTTGCCCATCGCCGAGATGGTCATCGCTGCCATCCTCGCATCTGCCAAAAATCTCAGACTAGCGACTGACCAGACTCGCGCCGGTATCTTGAGTCGAGCTCCATATAACATCAAGCTGGTTGCGGGGAAAACCATCGGCATCGTTGGCCTGGGAGGAATTGGTAGCGAAATTGCCCGTCTCGCGAGGGCTCTTGGTATGCGGATTATGGCCACCCGCCGGAGTGCAATATCACGTGAAGCGAACATAGATGGAATTGACCTCCTCTACCCTCCTTCAGAGCTCAAATCCATGCTCGGTGAGTGTGATTTCGTAGCAGTATCTGCACCTCTCACCATAGAAACCGAACGAATGTTCAATGCCGATACCTTTGCAGCCATGCGAGACGGTGCCTTCTTCGCCAATGTAGCTCGCGGCGAAGTCGTAGACGAAAGTGCCCTGAAAGAGGCGCTCCGATCAGGCAAGCTTTCGAACGTGTACCTCGATGTCTACTCCGAAGAACGTCAGCGCCCACCGGATCCTGAGCTGATGGCCCTACCTGGCGTGGCGATTACTCCACATAACTCTGGCGAGACCGATGTCAACTTTTGGCCCGCAGCCGAGTCCTTCGCGGCAAACTTGCGCCGCCTGTTCGAAGGCGATGTGCTTATGAACGAAGTCGACTTCAATCGTGGCTACTGAAACAGCAGCTCTCTACACTCACCAGCCTTACTCTCACATCCGCTAATAGATAAAGCGAGGCCCTTATGAACGAACGTCCTTTCGGTAAACTCGGGTCAGTCAGTGCTCTCACTCTTGGAGGTGGTGGCCTCGGTCAACTATGGGGGACAACGACCCGCGAAGAGTGCCTCGCCACTGCCTTGGAAGCCACCGCGCTTGGTATCACCCTTCTTGACATGGCTCCCTCTTACGGCAACGGGGAGGCAGAGAGCGTCATCGGTCAAGCGTTCAATGGCACCCTTCCCCAAGGCGTCCGTGTAACCACTAAATGCCGCGTAGGCGATATTCCCCTCGCCGATATTCCAGCACTTCTTGAAGAGAGTATCGACACTAGCCTAAAGCGTATGAAGATTGACCACGTCGATATTTTTTTCCTGCACAATTGGATAACCGCGGACGGCGCTCCTACCTATGAACGAGGCACGCCCCGCTCATCTGTTGAACGCGCGGTGATTCCTGCTATGGAACGGATTGTGGAAAGCGGCCGCGCCCGCGCCTGGGGTTTGACTGGTATCGGTGACTCTACAGTACTCATCAAGATGCTGAATTCTGGGATCAAACCTGACTTCATTCAGATCATCACTAATCTTCTAGATTCTCCAGGAGGTCTCAAGTATCCAGCGGGTTCCGCGCAGCCCCGGAGCATCATCGCCGCCGCTAAGCATGTCGGTGCTTCTGTTATGGGGATTCGTGCTGTACAGGCGGGGGCGCTCACCAGCGAGCTCGACCGATTCAAACCAGCCGACAACCCAGAAATGCTCGACTTTGAGCGCGCAGCACCCTTCCGGGCAATAGCGAAGGAGCTTGAACTATCCCCCGCATTCCTAGCGCACCAATATGCGTTGTCGATAGATGGCCCTGCCACTATCGTGCTCGGAGTCAAGAACCGCACCGAACTGAGGGAATGCGTCGGAGCGGAAGTAGCCGGGCCGATGGAGCCCGAACTGGTCCAGCGGATCGATGACGCAATAGCTCGCACCAGCTAACTCCCTCCGCAAGCTAACGCCCAACATCAGTTCCTAGCTACCTGATTATGGGTACTCTATATTCACGAAAAACATCGGCAGCACACACCAAGAGAGAACAATAGAAAACGACATACGGAGTTGTGGTAGGAGGCCTATTAAGTACCTCCTACTGAGTTCTCAATTCATCAAAGAGGTGCCTGCCCCCCGCGGTTCCACTTAGTTATCGACGGGCAATACTCGCTTTATCCTAAAGGTGAATTAAACAGCCTTTCACAAGCTGAGCTGCCAGCGCTACGGACCAGGACTAGTCCAATGAGCCATGGTCAAGCCGTAGATAGCATCTGAAATGTGGCTCTGCGCAGGCAGAGCAGACTAGAATGCCCGACATGACAATGCAAGACCGAGGGATGACTAGGGCGCAGCTCAAGACCGGATCAGGCAAGGGAGTGGAATCTGCCGACGAACACGTCCATGAAGTGCTTGGAAGCCGCGATTTCTGGGTCTACGTAACCCCAAAATCGAAGCCGAAGGGTTATCAAGACCTAAAAACGTACTTAGCCAAAGAAGGCTGCGAGGTTGATGTATCGGACACCGCTCCCATGCTCCCCGCCAAAGGTTACAAGGCAATCAAAATCACTCACGCCGGTGAGGTTCTCACTGACGATGTCGTTCGGCGAGCCCATCGCTGGGCCCACCAACGCAATTATTTGCACAGCTTCTTCAAGCCATACAAGGGAACTTAGTCCATGGCACTAGGAAAGCCCACTCCTCAAAATGGCCCCACCCTTTTCGACGCTTCCGAACCCGCGGAACCTGTGATGATTGAGCACGAAGCTGCTGCTGCACTGCGCAAGCCTCTACTGCTTGTAATGGACGGTCATGCCATGCTGTACCGAGCATGGTTCGCTCTACAATCAGCCCGCCCCATGACCGTCCGGAAGACGGGAGAGGATGTAAGGGGCGTTTACTCGTTCACCACAAGCTTTTTCAAAGCAGTCACGGCTCTCAAACCTACCCACATCGCAATAGCGTTCGACCCGCCGGGCCCAACGTTCCGCCATGAGCAGTACAGCGAGTACAAAGCTAACCGAGCCGAAACGCCTAAAGAACTGCACGAGAATGTAGAGCGCGCCAAGCAAGTCATGCGTGCCTTTGATATCCCCATCTACGAGATTCCTGGTTACGAGGCTGATGACGTTCTCGGTACTATCGCCCAGTACGCCGACGAAAACGGCATAGACACCATCATCGCAACCGGCGACACCGATACTTTGCAGCTTGTTTCTGAGCACGTGGGCATCATGCTCACCACCGGATTCGGGGATACAAGGATTTATGACATCTCCGCGGTCAACGAACGCTATGGGGGCTTGTCTCCAGACCAAGTGCGCGACGTGAAGGCCCTGACCGGGGACACCTCGGACAACATCCCTGGCGTTCCAGGTGTTGGGATCAAAACGGCAATCAAACTCCTCTCACAATTCGGGACGGTCGAGGCCATCCTTGACCGCCTCAACGAAGTAACTCCACCGCGCATTCAAGGGTTAGTACGGGACAACGTCGACCAGCTACGCGAGAGCAAAAGCCTCGTAACCATCGTCCGCGACGTTCCCGCCCATTTCTCATTGGAAGATACTCGCTTCTACACTTTCAATCGAGACAACGTGGTCGAGATTTTCCAAGAGCTAGAGTTCAGCAGCTTGGCTGGCCGTATTCCTCAAGCTCCTGCAGAGGCATCGCAGAGTGCCGCAGCGTCAATTGCAACCACTCATAAAGTCATACCTGACGTCACGCTCACCATCGTCGACGACGCACCTAAATTTGAGGCGATGCTGAATCAGCTTGCAAAGGCAACCTTATTTGCCGTTGAAGCCCACGGCAGCAACCCAAGGGCAATGGAAGCAGCGCTGGTCGGTCTCGCCTTCAACGTTGACGGTGGCGGAACGTATTATGTGCCGACTGGCCACACAGAGGGCGCTCAGCTTCCAATCGAACAAGTTCTGCTTGGGGTTACTCCGCTACTGCAAGGCCGGAAGCCAAGCATCGTTGGGCACAATCTCAATTTCACCATGACCCTCATGGCGAGCTACGGTGTGTCCCCAACTAAAGTTCCCGTTGTCTTCGACACGATGATTGCTGCACACCTCTTGGGTGAGAAATCGCTCGGCCTGAAGCAGTTGGCATTCAATCGACTCAATGCCGAGCTCCAAGCACTTCCAGAGCTAATCGGCTCTGGACGTAAGCAGATTGGGTTCGATAGCGTCCCGGTCGCGGATGCTGCCGCCTTTGCAGGCGCTAATGTCAACGCCATTCTCAGTCTTATGGCTGTGTTTACCCCGGACCTGGAGAGAGACGGCCTCACGGCGTTCAACCGAGACCAAGCGATGCCGTTGCTCCCCGTCCTTGTGGAGACTCAAGTCAACGGGATAGCTATCGACGCCACCGTACTATCCATTTTGAACGAAGAGTTGGTTGTCGCGATCAATGAAGCTGAAAAGAGTGCCTACGAAGCGGTTGCTCATGAGTTTTCGATCAATTCACCCGCGCAGCTTGGTGAGCTATTGTTCGACGAGTTAAAGCTTCCTGCCGGGAAGAAAACCAAAACCGGCTACTCGACCGACGCTTCCATTTTAGAGAATCTGCGGGAAGCCCATCCGGTCATAGATCACGTACTGAAGTACCGGGAGCTAACCAAGCTCAAGTCGACTTACGTGGACACGCTTCCATTGGAAATCAACCCGTACACGCGCCGTATCCACACCACATACAACCAGGCGGGGTCCGCCACGGGCAGGCTCGCTTCGAATGATCCTAATCTACAAAACATCCCCGTTCGGTCTGAATTGGGGCAAAGGGTGCGGAAAGCATTCATCGCAGGAAAGCGCCCAGAATGGATACTTCTCTCTGCTGATTATTCCCAGATTGACCTCCGAGCACTCGCTCACCTGTCGCAAGACCTCGCACTAAAGAGTGCATTCGAACGAGACGAGGATATTCATGCCTCAACCGGTTCGTTGATCTATGGGGTACCTCTCAATGAAGTAACGTCGGACATGCGGCGGATGGCCAAGGTTATGAATTTCGGAGTGGCGTACGGACTCAGCGCGTTCGGCATATCACGACAGACCGAAATGAACATGGATGAGGGAGGGCAATTCATCGCCGATTACTTCGGGACATACCCGAAGGTTCGGGAGTACCTCGACGAAACCGTAGCAAAAGCCAAAGAATTGGGCTACGCCGAAACATTGCTAGGCCGAAGGCGCTACCTCCCAGAACTGAAGTCCCCTCACTATCCCGTTCGCCAAGCGGGTGAACGTATGGCTTTGAACATGCCGGTACAAGGCACTTCGTCAGACATCATCAATGCTGCCATGGTTGTCGTACAGCAACGCCTCGAGGATGATGGGTTCGAAGCAAAAATGCTCCTTCAAGTGCACGACGAGCTAGTATTCGAGTTGCCCCGTTCGGAGGAAAGAGCACTCTCCGCGATGCTCCATGACACTATGCCCAAAGCACTCAACCTCTCAGTGCCGCTCAAGATTGACATCAAGCGCGGCGACAACTGGGCGGAGATGCGCTCGCAGGATTGAGGAATCGATAGCCGGGGAATCGGGTGATGCTCAGCGCACTTGCCAACGAGCAGCTCAAATAGATTGAAGTGCTGTCAGGCGGCACAATCTAAGCGTAGTAGCCGATTCTTAGTCGAATAACTAGACCCAGCGGGTACGCTTGGAACGAGCTTTTTGCGATGTGCCGGTGGGCAGTCCTTCTGCGTTGAGCATTTCCTCCACGAGTTGAGCGAAGTATTCACGGTCTGTGCCATTGACGACGGCTTGCTCGTGCGCTTCCTGAATTGCCAGCGGGTACCCATGACCTTTCTCTGCTTGGGAAATGATGCCTGCATGGGCAAGTTTAAGCGCAGGGCCAGAGGCTGACCATTTGGGTATCTCGAGCCGGCAAATCTCTTCGCCAACGTTGATATAGCAGAACTGGACGCGGTGCCCACCGTAGCGCTCCTGCGAGATCGATGATGTCGTCTCGAAAACGGCGGACCTCTCCCCTGGCTGGAGAATGGCCTCAAAAAGCTCGCGGTCCGTAACTCCTGCGATCGAGTCGCAGTGTCGGTTTCCTCGCTTGAGCGAGCCGCAGTTGCCATCACAGTTAAGTGTTGACCAGAGGCAGACCGGCTTCGAGATACGGAGGGCGTTGATGACATCGGTAGAACGGGGCAGGCTGATCTGGCTGGCGACGGCCAAGGTTCGAGTCTGCCCCAGCTCCTGAAGGCGGTCGAGAGCAGGCAACAGCCGGTCGTCCAAAAGTGCATTACGAACGTAGTCCGGAAAAGCACCACCTGCGAGTTCCCAAAGAATCAGTGAGCCGTCAAGAAGCGCCAACACCGGAAGATCTGCGGGCGCAGTCTCAACAAGGGCAACGAGGCCTTCAATCTCCATCACAGCGCGGAGCATGCCGAGTACAGGGCCTTCGATGGGTTGCTCGCGGTTGCCTGCAGGATTTCGGATGACCATCTCGTCGTCACCAACGAAAAGGCGAGGGATACTGGAGAGTTCTGCACTGGGGCGTTCACCGTAGCAAATCGTGACGTAGCCAGTGTTGATTAAGAAGCAGCGGACTGGGGAGTGGCGGTCAACGTCAATATGGGAGCCATCGACTGCGACCACCACATGGTCGGTGGCCAATGCTGGTGTTGGCCAGGCCTCAGCCATGGGGCCTGTGAGTCCGGCAGCGAGGAAAGTGGTCTTGCCGTCCACGCGGCGCTGCTCAATCGCGTCGGTGTCAGCGTTGCGGAGGTACTCAGCAGCCCGAGCCAGAGCATCCATCTTAGACAGACGTTGGCCCGAGAAATACGTCGCGGCTCCATAGAGTTGCGCCGCAGTTTGCGAAAGATCGAGTCCCATATGGTCAGATAACCGGGGTCTGGAAAGGGAGGCGGTCAGCGTTGCGGGCAGCTTGAATCGCGACGAACAATTGATCCTCTATATCCAAGCGCTCACGGAAAGCACGGGCTGCGGTGAGTTGCCGCTCAGTGGTGCACGCCCAATAGGCGAGTCCGTCCTCTTCCCAGGTGATATGAGAGTCAATGTCCTCTAGCAAGACCCGGAAGAATTCCAGGGCGTCATCTGAGACACCGTAGGTGTTCTTGAGTGTCTTCATGACTTTAGGGAAATGCTCTTTCCATTGAAGATCAGCGGCGTACCAGGTGGCGATGCCATCGAGCCAAGTCCAGTCCCAGAAACGGGAATAGGTCATCAGGGTGTGCATAGACATATAGGTCCGGGTGAACTGCTGGAAGCCGGTGATTTCAGCGCGATCCAAGCCGAGACCTTCGCCAAGCCTGAGCCATAACTCCTCGTAGGCAGGTGTAGTCCAGCCCACGAGGTCGTTAACAATCTCCTCACCTTCTATGTCCACCATGCGGCGTAGCATGTGGGTTCTCAGGGGCTCGTCATTGGTCTTCACATAGATAGCACCTGTCGAATAAACAATGGCTTCGTCCCAGTAAGGATAGAAGTCTTTGACCCACATCCGAACTTCGTCCACGGAAAGTTCACCTGCGATGAGCGACTTCAGGAACAGTGATGGCTCAGGATACTTGCGTTGCTTCTCGCGCTTCAGGAATGCAATAAACGCCGCTCCTTGAAGCGGTACTGCCGCTAGCTCTTTGGGACCGTAAGGGAGTTGTGAACCCATATCGTGTGGCTCCTAGACCTGACAGCCTTATACTTGACCTCGGGCATTGCGCTGCATAGTGAGAATGAAGGCCCTTAAGGCCTCGTCCTGAAGCTCTGGGGTATTCACAGTTGCTCGGACGACTTCTTCTCCGAATCTGGCATGCTCCATGTCCGCGCCAAACGGCGCGTGCTCGATGATGAGTTGCACGGCGCGGTTGACGTTCTTGATGCCAAGCTTAGCGAACTCCCTCCGGGCAGTCGCTACCACATTCTCGTAGTGCTCGACGGATCCGGGAAGGCGCTTAGAGCCCTCGCCGACCATGCCGCTTGCGATGGCGACGGGCCACGGGGATGAGCGGTTAACATCGAACCACCAGCCTTCTTTCACGAGAGTTTCTGGATCGGCATCTTCCATTTCAAGTCGGTCAATTTCCTCGTTTGAGACGCCGAATTCGTTGGAATGCCAGCGGGCGAGGTTCGGGTGCGAGGCCATTGGGCCACCCACCGTATCCTGCCCGCCCTCATCGACAAGCTTGCGGAGTTGCTTGCGCCGAATCTCTTTGTCCGTAGTATTCAGGTAGCGCTCGCCTTCAAAGCGGTGGTTCGGGTCGCCTCCGGTGTGAAACTTGCGCTTGCTATCAGCAATTTGCTCAATCGAACGACCAGTGATGTTGTCACCTCTGAACGGCGACTTGCCCTCCAGGAATTCAGCGCGTGTCTTTTCCATCAGCTCAATGAACTCGCCCGCAGGTAAGGGCTGCCTGTTTTTAAGTTTGCTGGTCATGATTCGCCTCCCGATAGGTCGCCTTTGAGACGGATAGTACAACACACGAAACCTAAAGGTTAATGTAGGGCCCTTTAGAGCAGGCCGTTTCAGGTGTGAAGCAGGCGATCGCCACTCGGTTCCTGATTGGCAAATAATTTCGCCCCAGGAAAATAAGCCGAAAAAGCACCTAAAGAGGCTGAGTAGTGGACGAATTAGTCTAGCGCTTGGCATTGGAAGGGCAGTGCTTCCGAGTAGGCAGCCCAACGGCGCTTTGGCGCTTTACCTCTCTGTATTTCCCAGGTATTTGCATCCTAGCCTGATC
>CALGTL010000074.1 GCA_937901475.1 uncultured Dehalococcoidia bacterium | reverse complement strand
GGCAGGTCGCGGATATCGCGTCGCACAGAAGTGACATTAGACGAACCCAACTTTTCCGCTAGATAATCTCCGCGCGGCTCTGAGTCAAGGAAAAGTACCTGTTCCCCCCGCTCTACTGCGAACTGCGCAAAAGCAGTTCCTATTAGCCCTACCCCAGTTATCAACGTCGTCATGTATTTTCTCCCCTTGCCTTATCTTGAGTACGAGTTCGATTACCGAGGCTACGCGACCGTTTCTTACTTCTCACTGCGAAAATGCCTATCACGATGAGGATTGCTATCGCCACCCACTGAGAAGCATCAAGCTTTGCCATCGTTTGATCGACGGTCACAAATCCAATCGCCAACCTCCCCAACGAATAGCCGGCAAACGCTATAAAGACACCCCACCCTTCCTGGATCTTGCCTCGGAATCGAATGAGGCCTACGAGCAACGCCATTGCCACGAATGCTTCATAAAGTGCGACCGGGTGAGTCGGGCCAGTTGAGAATGCCACCGAGCGCTCATTGACGTAAGTCACGGCCCACGGGAGTGATGTACCCATTCCAAGGCGCTCGCCCGCGAGGAAATCACCAAACCGGCCAGCGAGCAATGTCGCCAGTCCTGCTAGGGTGAGAGCATCGGAAAATGCGGGCACTCTCGCACCATTGCGCTTGGCATGCCAGAGCGCGCCGCTTCCGCCAATGATTAGTGCCCCCCAAAGCGACAAGCCACCGTTCCAGACGTAGAACGCCTGGAACGGTACGTCTACGTAGAAGCTAGCGTGATCCATAAGGTGGAACAGCCGCGCTCCAAGCAAGGACCACAGCACCGTGCGCAACGCGATAGAATGCATCACTCTTGGCCTTACGCCAAGAGAATGCGCATGGCGTAACATCCAGGCTATTCCTCCGGAAGCACTGACGATGATAGACAAGGTTGTCCATGGCAGTATCATCGTGCCAAATGCCCAAGGGTTGATATCGATAGTCATACGTTATGTCAACTCTATATGCTTTAGGGAAGCGTTCGCAGACGGCGAAGTGTTCCCTAGAATACGCCCTGTATCGTACCGAAGGTTCTAAAAGCGATGACAGCCGCAAAAACCACAAGCCCCCTAGATCCAATGATAGCGACGTTCCTCAGTCATTTGCGCTCCGAACGAAGTCTCGCGACAAACACGATAAGCGCTTACCGTGCTGACCTTCTGCAACTAGCCGCGGTCCTCAATACGCAATCGCGAGAGGTTCGTTGGGAGCGTGTGTCAGAGCGGCGCTTACAAGATTATGCAGTGAATCTAGTCGGCCACGGATATACGCACGCGAGCGTTGCCCGGAAAATCGCGGCGACTCGTTCATTCTTCCAGTTCCTCGCGGAAGAGGGAACTATTACAAAGAGCCCCGCAGACAAGCTCAAAGTAAGACGTCAAGGGAGTTCTCTACCCGACGTGCTAACGGAGGACGCTGTCGTTGCAATATTGAAAGCAGCAAGCGAGGAGCCTGGACCTGAAGGGGTACGGGATCGAGTGATGTTCGAAGTAACTTATGCCGCAGGGCTTCGCGTCTCAGAAGTCGTAGGCCCGACAGGCATCGAACTTTCCAGTCTCAATCTTAACGACTGTACAGTACGAGTGTTGGGCAAGGGCTCAAAAGAGCGAGTGGTACCTCTGTACCCAGGGATAGCTGAGCAACTTCGCTATTTCATCCGCGAGGCTAGGCCGCTCTTAGAGGCGCGAGGGCTCTCGCGTCGTACATCTCAGCTCGCGGTATTTCTGAATGCTCAAGGACGACCACTAACTCGCCAAGGCTACTGGCTCGCACTCAAACGGACAGTTGCGGCTTCAGGAGTAACAACCAAGGTTACACCGCACACGCTGCGCCATAGTTTCGCTACTCATTTACTGCGTGGAGGTGCTTCGCTTCGGCACGTTCAAGAGTTACTGGGGCATTCTAATATCGCGACCACTCAGATCTACACGCACCTAACGGACGACCAGGTCCGTCGCGCCTTCGACCGCGCGCATCCGCGGGCTTGATGGTGCCCCGCAAGCCGGCAGCAATCGACTGCTCACACCACTCTGCAGCCAATAATTCACTGCATTACTCGAGGCCATAGCAAATATGTGGTTTATGCCGCAATTATGTAGTCTATCCGCGGCTCATCCGCGCAGGAAGGCGATTCCCTCAGGCCAGGCTTAGGGCCTAAAACTAGCATTCGCTATTGGATTTAACTGCCGTGATGAGCGCAGTGCTCTTTTGCTTCACGGGTGCAAGGGGTTAGCATGGCGGCCAACAAACTGCTAGGGGTATCCTCGGTGCTACCTTCAGGCGTGTGGGAAGCGCTGGAAATATGGTTACCAGGATTTTTCTCATACGGGAGAGATTCGAAAATGATAGAGGTATTGTCCACGATGGATTTTGTTAAGTTCAGTTAGCGACGTGGTCCATACAGAAGCTCATCGGTATCAGGGGTTGAGACGTGCAGTCAAGGAGCGCATGTTATGCCAGTAATCACTATCACAGGCTTAATCGGGACAGGGTCACCAGAAATAGGCGCAGACGTTGCTCGTAAGCTAGGGATTGATTTCGTGGATCGGCTTATTTTGGCAGAAGCTGCAAAAAAACTAGGGACCACCGTGGCGGCTGTCGCTGAACGCACCGAACGGGCACCGAGTCTTGGAGATCGCTTCGCTGGCTTCGTGCGGACAGTGCTTGAGCGCTCGGCCCTGGCAGGCGGTGGCGCAGATCCTTATTTTGGTGGAGGGCTGGATGCGCTTTTAATCCGCGAGTACAAAGACTTCCCTGAGAATGGAGAATCCCTCGCAGAGGGTGCGGTTGATGATGACCTTATACGCGTGACAGCAGCTGTGATTCGTGAGATTGCTGCATCAGGGAATGTGATTATCGCTGGTCGCGGCGCAAACATTATTCTCGCCAACGAGCCGGGAATTCTTCATGTGGGGCTGACGTCGAGGAAGAGCCGACGAGTTGAACGCATCATGGAGCGAGTGTCCTTAGATCACTTAGAGGCCGAAAAATATACTACCGAGAATGATAAAGCCAGGAGCGCGTACTTCCAGCGATACTTCAAGGTTCATCCCGAGGACCTCCGGCACTATCATATGATTGTGAATACGGATTGGATGGATATTGGGCAAGTTGCTGACGCAGTGATCGCAGCTACCAGCATCATTGAGAATAACGCGGTTGTCTAGCGTTGATACGCAGGCACGATAAGGAAAGTTATGCCAAGTAAAAAGGGTTCAAAAATCGCAGCCAGCCAAGCGCGGGCGAAGTCTGCAGCAAAGAAAAAAGCTCACTCAACCGGGCCTGATTTGGCCGCCGCTGCCCGGGAGACAGAGGTTACCGATGCACTCAGTGAAGAAGGAGTAACAGCGGTTGCTGCTACAGTGGCTGATGGGAACGATGCAGGAGAAGCACATCCTGCCTCTTCTCCCGCACCGCGTCGCACGGGTCGTACCGCCTCTCGGCGCGAGCGGCAAGCGCTCACGGTGATGTCTGCAGGGAGCCTACGGAGGGAAGTTGCGATAATTGGCTCGGTTACCGCGCTAATGGGAATCACACTCGCGCTCGTAAAATTGGTAACCGATTTAGGCCGCTAGCTTTGAGGCATTTATGGCATAAGCAAAAAATGTCGCCACTTTTTGCTTATGCTTCTTTTCGGGCTGTAGCCTAGAAAGCCATCATCCCTACCCCAACGGTAACCAAACTGGCTGATGCCCACCTGCTCCGCATTTTCCCAGGCTCTGACTTGCGATTAAGCGCGCCACGTAAGCTGAGCCCACTGAGCATAATCCAAAGCAGTAACATAACCGGCCGAGTGCCCATTATGGCGGTCGCTAGCGAAACTGGCCCTAGTGTCACGGCAGTGACTCCCGAGAAGACGGCAATCAAAAAAACAACTTGGGTCACACCCATCATCCCGATCGCATTGCGAGAGGTGATTACCATGCGCATCTTGGTACCAGCATGGGCCGCGCGAGCAATTATTAGGTGAATTGGCGCTGAGAACATAAATGCCAATCCCACCATCTGTATGACCGACAAATCGGCTGAAGCCACTTTAAACAACACCGTCACCGCCGCCATGGCGATTCCTGCACCAAACACCGCGAAGAAAGACTTGTTGATGCGCACGCGTTCGCCAGGTAGTGCTTGGGCCGACGATGCGATGATCGCCCCTGAGGTGACCATCAACACAGCAATCCACTTAAGCGGTGTCAGCACCTCACCCAACGCAGCCACTGCGATGATAAGCACTAGAAGAGGGTGGGAGTCGATTATTGGAACGATTCGCGAGATATCTGCCTCACGGTTAATCGCGTAACCCTGAAGAAACCATACCGTAGCTTGAACCATGCCAGTGGCAATCATGACCGCTACTGCACTCGATGACCAATCTGGTGGTGTTACTAGGAGAATAATCGCAGCTACCACTAGCTGAGGGAGCGCAGCAACCGCGTTGAAAACGACCGCACCATCAACATGCCGCTCCAATGTCTTCTTCTGGACGATGGTCAGTACCGTGAAGGCCACAGCACCCGTAGAACCGACGGCCTCGTTAGAGATATGAAGCGTTATTTTTCGCACCGGTGCAAAAATAACGGATCTGAGATACCGGGGG
>CALGTL010000073.1 GCA_937901475.1 uncultured Dehalococcoidia bacterium | reverse complement strand
GCATCACGCACAAGCCCCCCGACAGCCCATAGTTTGATGCCGTGCGCATCGGCGACCTTACCCAGAGATTGGATAAGTTTTAGCTGCGGAGCATTAAGGGCGTTTTCAAATCGGAGCACTAGCATGAGTTGAGCCTACCACGGGGTATTTACTGAGAAGATCAGTCGTGGAAGAGGTCGTTGTGAATTGCACCATCAGGAAGAGGCGGATAGGCCTGGTGAAATAGTTCATATTTCTCTTCGAAACCTTCCATGGCTGCAGCGATGTCCTGGGCATCTTGTTGTGAGGTATACATGCGTAGCGCTTGAATCTTGGCGTACCAAGTTTCCGAGACATCTATGAAGACGTGAGGGGCTGCTTCTGGGCCCTCGATGTCGAGTTCGAATTGGGCAACGAGAGTAGGCGTTAGGGCCCAGTAGTAAAGAATTGGCTCTCCAGAGGACAAAGCTCGGTAGCGATGGAACGCTTCGAGCGTTGCGTGGTGCATCGCGATGTGATCAACGTGTTTTGAGAGGCCTGTGCGCCCGAACGACAGTACGATGTCAGGCCTCACTCGCTCCATGACCGCGAGCACTTTGAGGACAACATCTTCGCGATTGGCGTTTCCGACATCTTGGTCTCGATAGTCGAGATAAATAGGAGGATTGGTTACTCCGAGATATTCAAAAACGGCGCGTTGTTCAGCCTCGCGCACTTTGGGTAATTCCTCGCGAGTAATCACTTTGCCGTTGGTACCGAGTGCACCCATCTCACCACGAGTTGCAGTGATTACATGTATGTCAACACCCCCTGCAGCGTAGCGCTTCATGAGTGCGGCCGAACATGATGTCTCGTCGTCAGGGTGAGCGAAGACTCCAAGCAGAACGTGGTCTGTCATCAGTAGCTCCTGGAGAAATCATCCATAGTCTGCCACTAAAGAGGGATAACTTGCACCCTGGAGGAGTCGACGACTAGCAGGACATGCTCTCCAAGTGCAGTCGACACCTCACTTGCCAGTAAGGATGCTTGCTCATTTGTCAAAACAGGTATGCCTGCGTCGTCCTGGCGTTCCCAATAGGTGACGGTCGCGTTGATTTGGGACGCGATACGGGTCACGATTGGTCTAGCTTCAATCGATGAAACAGCAGTGATCTGCTTGGGCTGTGTGGTAGGGATGTCTTGGGATTCGGGCTCAAGAGTTCGATCTTCTTTCATCACCTGCCAGTGATACGCGCTCACTACGGCGGCAGATGCAACGATACCCAAGCCCCAGCGGACATCATAAAAGTCCACTCTACTCAAGTCTCTTTCGAGGGCGCCCTCAAGGATATGGAAGAGTACAACGCTTGCTGATATGAGACTGGCGAGTACTGCAATGCCGAAGACGGAAAACATATAGGCACGTCGTGAGAGCATGCTGCGTTCTGTAGGGTCTGTTGCGCCTGCGGCAGCTTGCCTACGCAACCAGTGGTACAACCAAAGAGACCCCCCGACGATCATTGAGGTGAATGCTGCTGCCAGTGGCGACCCCCACCACCGAGGAGCGATGATGATGTTGCTGTTAGGGACAGACATCAGGCCGACGATAAGGCCGACTAGGATTGAGAATCCAATGGCCATTGTCACTAAGCCAACGGCTGCCGATAGGTAACCGTAGACACGATTTCCAGAGAGTGAGCGTTGGAGGTTTTTGGCTGAGTCTTGTTGCGAGACTATTCGATGGTATGTCCAAAGCGCGAGTCCTGCGATGGTAACGGCGGCGGCCGCAGGCAAGGCATCAAAGTGAGCAGCAGAGGACACTCCACTTTCGCGAGCAATCAGCCACTTGATGATGCTGAAGAGGGCAAGGGAAATGCCTGAGACCGTTACAGCTAATCCGCCGAAAATACCAAGAACGTACACGGCAGCGACACGGAGTTCTGAGGTGTGGTCCCCGTCTGTTGCACGATGCCAGTGAAACCACCACCAGAACCCACCGATGATTGCGACAGCGGCGCTCGCACGTACCTGGTCACCCCATAGGTCATTCATGCCGGCGTTGCGGAAGCTATCGAAAAATAGGCTAGCGTAGGCATCGGCGAGCAGGCTATGGAGAAGAAAACTCACACTAACCGCGAGCATGATCAGGCTATAAGCAGAGGTGAGGTAGACGTAAAGGTGCTTGACTGTGATGGCCACGATAGATGCTTGACCCTCACGAGACTCCGTACGCCAGTGGAAATACCAAACGGAAGCCCAAACCAAGGGGGCTGCGAGGCCAGAGACTTCGACGTTGTCGAACCCAAGTATGCTACTGAGAATTTGGGTTGCCGTGAATGCGACAACAATCGCCGAGACCATCATTACGCCGTAAGCATAAAACTTCCTGCCTAGAGTTCCGGCTTCACTAGGATAGATGATGAGCGACTTAGAGCCTGCGCGCATGAGAAGTAGCCAAATGGGGAAGCCTACGATAGTGGCGGCGAGCCCGAATGCCGTTTGACCGCTGCTGTCGCCTCGGCCGATGGAGGTGTCGAATATGCCCTGCAAAACGGAAGCGATCAACATCGTCACACCGGACGTGGCAAGCATGAGAGAGATAAACGCGAGTCCGTAGAGGAACAAGCGGCGAGTAGTGCCAATGCCGGGTAGTGATTCGGAGTCTTTGGCGCGCCGAATGATCAACACTATACCGGCGATGGGAGCAGCATTGATGAGGATTACGAAAAGGAATAAGGGGACCGAGAATATATCCATTGGATTCCTAGGAGGGGGATGAATAAGAGATTTACGGAGGAGTGAGATCAGGCTTGGCGTTGGGTCGGACGAAAGGGCAGCCACTGAAAGGCCAGGGTGCTTCCACAATGACCCAGTCGTCGCTCGTCTGAGACAGGATAAAACGGACTTGGTGCGGGCTCTCTGGCAAGTCAAACAGAGGTGATCCAGAGAAAGTAGAGATGCTCACTATCACATCTACATCTTGGCCGGCGTAGAAGCTGACGTCTTCGAGCTGTACTCGATAATCGGAGGGTTGCTGGTTAGTTATGTTGGCCCGGAACTCAATGGGAGAACACTCGGCGGAGACTGCGGGTGCGAGCATGCCATAGGCAGCATCGAGTTGGTTGTCGTCGACGGCGAGAATGAAGTCTTGCACGAGCGCTTCAGGTGATCCTTCCGGTAACAGAAGAGGGTCGCTGGACCCGAGCAGCGCAACCACTACGGCGAGGACCGCAATCGCGATGACGCCGACAGTCATTTTTGCCAGATATCGTCCAGACGATGTTATGGGCACGAGCATCTCCTTCAGTCGCGAAGCATAGTCGCACCAGTGGCACTCGAGATACAGATGTTCCAGAGGTATGGAATGCTCAATCAATCGCATCCAGTGGCGTGTAGCTCTGTATTGGACGAGGGAAGGGGGCGTGGTGCCCTCTAGCGGCTTGCCGTAATCGTGAATTGGCCGTCCAGTGTGGTTTTGTCCGTAAGTCCGCCAACTATGACAACTGAGGGGGAATCGACGACGAATGTTGCATCATTGTTATTGTCGAGGGCGATAGTGGTCACGGTGGAGTTGTCACCCGAGCCTGAGATGATACGAAGGACGAAGTCCTGCGCGATACCTTCTCTGTGAATCAGAACGAACCCTTCAGCTTGCCAGCCAGAGTCAACCTCCGCGTCGTCGTTGAAGCCTAGTTCAGGGATGCGAATATCATCGATACACCAACCGACTGAACTGACGGCTTGATCAGTTACGTAGTTGAAGCTCAAGAGCAGATTGCCACCAGCGTAAGGAGTCAGGTCAATCTGCTCCCTGAACCATCGGCCGCTGGCTCCCGTGTACGACGGACCAAGGGTAGTGCCTATCGGGTCGATGTTGGTCGTATGCTCGCCCTCTAAGAGTTGCCATGACGTGCCATTGTCAATGGATGCGGCGACATAGGCACGGTCGAAGACATCCTCAATGGCATACCAGGTCCAGAAATGAAGGGTTGGGTTGGCGATTCCTTGGATGTTGAATTCGCGGGTCAGAGTAGAGCTGATACTGTCGCCCCGGTTACCCCACCAGCAGTGGTCACCACTGTGCGGCGCGACAGGGAGTACCGGTGTGCTTGATGCGCCGTCGAATCGTACCTGGAGTGGGGTACCTCCAGGGTCAATTCTTAGGTACCGTCCTCCCAGCTGCGGTGCAGCATCGCTGACGGTTCCAGGTGCGGACAGAAAATCGCCCACAACAGCGCTACTGAGGGGTGGTTCGTATGCGTATGGGCCGTCATTGGCACGGGCTACATTTGCTGCGAGCCAGTCGCCGAAAAACGAGGAGAAATCAGTGGTTTGACTCTCGAAGAAGGCGTTCATACCGTCAACGCCGTTTAACGGCTGGCTAACGATTTGCTGGATACCTTTGATTCCAAGCCTAGTGTGTAGGTAAGAAAAGAAAAGAGACGCAGCTGCGTAGGCTGAGATGGCTAAATCAGGTATTTCAGGCCAATTAGATAAAGAAACATTAGGGTTGTTGAAGTATGCGTCGTAAGGAATGCTCGGGAGCTTGAGCGAATCGGCAGCAAATTCGGCAAGGCCTTCTGCTACCCAGCTTTCCTCTGTGGAATCGATGTGCCAACTGATGAGATGCGCAAGTTCGTGGGCTAAAGTTCCATTGTAGCGTTCTGTGCCGACTCTAGAACCGTTCATCACCATCATCATGCGCTCATTGGAAAATCGCTGCGCACTAGATGGCTGAGCATTATCACTAGCGAAATAGCCGCCGAGCCCTGGCGTACGGGCGTTCAGGATAGTGACTTTCCCCGGCATTTCGAAGCCGGGTGAGAATAGGCGCTGCACCTCGGGTAAGAGGCGGTTGTCGAACGTATTGGCAGCGCTTCGTAGCCCTACTGCGTCGACTTCAAGTGCATCACTGACATACCAGAGCGCGGTCTGACTCACATGCTGAAGGGTTGCCCGAACCTGACGCATCTTTGGTCCATCAAGATCAAGCACCCAAAACGATGCTGTAGTGCCAATCGCGTCGTTGGGGTAGAGGATGTCATTACTTAGAGGCTCAGGGGACTTACCAAGGTAGCGGGCGACGAGATTGAGCCAATTGGATTCTGGGGCTTCTGGAATATTAACACTGGTGAATGATGGCGTTGAAGCGGGGGGAGGAGCGCACGCTATCAGCATGGATAGCGCGAAGAAAAGCACGCCGAATACGAGGCTAGTGTGCGTCCCCACGATTAGTTGAAGTGATTCATCGCGTGCTCGGTACCGTGCTCGACCCACGCTTCAACGGCAATGGCTGCCTGATTTAGAGTTGTTTCGAGCAAAATGGCGTCACCATCCGAGAATCCACTAAGCACGTGCTGGATAGCACCTTGCGTTGGCCTACCAATGCCGATGCGTAGGCGAGGATATTCTTGGGTACCAAGGTCGGCGTTGATTGAGTTGAGGCCGTTGTGGCCGCCTGAGCCGCCAGACTTTCGCAGGCGCATTTTCCCTAGAGGCAAATCCAAGTCGTCGACAAGTATTAGCATCATTGAAGGTTTGGCTTTGAATCGCGCGGTTAGGTAACGAGCGGCAATGCCGCTTTTGTTGACGAAAGTTCGAGGTTGCGCAAGTACCACAGCTTTACCTCCGATGGTGCCCTGGCCAAGTACGGCATCTTTGCGCTTGTCGTTGAGTCTGATTCCTGCTCTTTCGGCGAGGATCTCGATCAACATGAATCCTACGTTGTGCCGCGTGCCCGTGTACTTTTCACCGGGGTTACCGATACCCACCAGCAACAAAGGGAGTACGTTGCTTCGGTGCTTGCTCCGGTTGGATAGCCAGTCGAAAACCTTAGCCATCGTTAGTCACCTTTGTAGACAAGCATTAAATGTTCAGCGGTGAGAAATGTGAACACTGTTGATTCGGTGGTCATCAGTGCTCCTGGCCCAACACTCGTAGCTCTTGCTCCGTTAGGGTGGGTATTTCTAGCCGCCGTGCGTCGTCCGCCTTGGCGCCTGGCTCTTCGCCTACGACCACGTAGCTGGTCTTCTTGCTAACGCTGCCGGTGACTTGACCACCACGCTCTTTGATGAACCCCTCAGCTTCTGAACGGGTGAAACCTTGGAGGCGACCGGTGACGACGAAGCGGAAACCATCGAATAACTGCAGAGTGTCGCTCTCGGGAATGATAGCTGCCTGGAGCGTTACGCCCACCTCTGCGAGCTCGGTGATGATGAGGCGATTGCCTTCGTTCTGGTAGTGCTCCACGATTGACTGCGCAACAATGGGCCCAATGCCAAGGATGGCCTGTAGTTCGCCTTTGGTGACGTCCATCAGGCGCGGGACGGAACCGAAGCGACGTGCGAGGAGGGCGGCGGTCTCGCCGCCCACGTGCAATATGCCGAGCGCGGCAATAACGGATGACAGCCCACGCTGCTTGCTCTGCTCGATGGCGAACATCAGGTTGGCAGCGCTCTTTTCACCCATGCGCTCCATTCCGATAAGTTTCTCAACTGTGAGCTTGTAGATGTCAGGGAAGTCGGCGATGAGCCTTTGCTCAAGGAGTAGGGAAACGAGCTTTTCGCCCAAGCCATCAATGTCCATACCAGCTTTGGATACGAAGTGACGGATGCGTTCATACTGCTGAGCAGGGCAGCGTGAGTTTATGCAGCGATGGGCTGCCTCGCCTTCTTCGTGCACCACAGGGGTTTCGCAGAACGGGCACAGTGCGGGCATCTGGAAGGGAATCTGAGCGCTTGTGCGTCGATCGACTACGGGGCCGATGACACGGGGGATGACTTCTCCAGCACGCTCAATGATGACGTAGTCACCTTCGCGGATGTCCTTACGGCGTATGTCCTCTTCGTTATGGAGAGTCGCGTGTTGAATGGTAACCCCAGCGACCGGTATGGGATCGAGCACGGCGTAGGGATTCAAAGCACCAGTGCGCCCCACATTGACCTCAATCTTCAATAATTTGGTGATTGCCTGTTCCGCTGGGAACTTGTACGCGATAGCCCATCGAGGCTCACGGCCGACGATTCCAAGGTGACGCTGGTAATCCAATCGATCAATCTTGATGACAACGCCATCGGTTTGGTAGTTCCTATGAAAGCGAGACTCACCCCACTCGGAGTGGTAGTCGCTGACGCTTTCGAGCGACTCTACACGGCGTAACTCAGGGTTGACCCGGAATCCAAGGTCGCGTAACCAGGACATAACTTCGGTGTGAGTGTCTGGAGTGCTGCCGCCTTCAATCCAACCCAACGCATACACCCAGATATCAAGCCGCCGTTGAGCGGTGATATTGGAATCGAGTTGACGCAATGAGCCTGCCGCGCCGTTGCGAGGGTTGGCCATGAGCTGCTCACCACGCTCAGCACGAGCCTCGTTGAGCTGGGCAAAGGCATCCCGTGGCATGTATACCTCGCCACGAACTTCTATGCGTGGAGGGATGTTCTTGCTAGGGCGCAGGGCAAGAGGCACTGCTTTGATGGTACGGATGTTGGCCGTGACATCCTCGCCTCGTAGGCCATCACCACGAGTAGCGCCGCGCACGAGCTTGCCATTTTCATAGGTGAGAGCAATGGCGAGACCGTCAATCTTTGGCTCGCAGACCATGGCGAAATTGTCGATCTCAAGTAGGCCAGATACGCGCTTATGCCAAACGGCCAAATCTTCGTCACCGAAGGCGTTGCCAAGGCTGAGCATAGGTTGCGGATGCTGCACTTCGTTGAATTCGGGCGAAGGTGGCGCCCCGACCCGCTGCGTTGGCGAGTCAGGTGTGACGAGATCTGGGTTGAAGGCTTCTAGCTGCCGGAGTTCTACCAGGATGGAATCGTAGTCCGAGTCGCCAATCAAAGGTGAGTCGAGTACGTGATAGCGGTAGTTGTGGAAGTTTAGTCGCTCGCGGAGATCGTCGATGCGGGCTTTGGCGGATGTATCAGCCATGCGCGAACTCCGTAGAGAATTAGCCGGGAGTATAGCAGGGGTGGCGATCAGTAGCTCCAGGTTTTTGCCAGCAATCATCAGAGGTAACGAGTATCATCGGCGAGACCTTACTGCGTGATGTTACTAGAGGATATGCTTTGATTGAACCTTCCAATGACCCCGTGACAGACTCTACCGAAGACCCCTCCAGCGGAATCACCTCCCTGATACCGCGTGCATGGCCTTTCAAGAAGATTTTCTACGGTTGGGCGATTGTGTGGACTGGGTTCGTGGCGTCATTCGGTATGGTACCGATGTTCGGCCCTGTGCTTGGAGTGTTTTTTGAGCCCATACAAGAGGAACTTGGATGG
>CALGTL010000072.1 GCA_937901475.1 uncultured Dehalococcoidia bacterium | reverse complement strand
GACCAAGAGGCTCTCGGTAAGCTCAGACCGCGGCTTCCGCTGAATGATTTCCATGAGGCAATCCGCGAGCGTGCCTGCTATGGAGTGTCGATCCTTATTGCTCAGGACAACACCGATACGGAGATCAATTCCAAGGAGATCGGCGATTATGTGCGCCGTAGGTTCAATGCGAATAAGCTTGCCCTCGGCGTCAGTCGCGATCAAGCGACCCCCTACGCTGATAGCAGCAGTTTCGATGATTTGGCCATCAGTGATTAAAGCAAACTTAGTGGTCCCTCCACCGACGTCTACATTCAATACTGTCTGTGGAGGGTGTTTAGAGGCCGCTACAGAGCCGGAACCATTGGCAGCTAGTATGGACTCCAGATTGTGCCCCGCAGATGCGCATACGAACTTTCCTGCCGTATCGGCGAACAAATCCGCGATGGCGTGGGCATTAGTACGTTTGACAGCCTCGCCCGTCAGAATGATAGCCCCGCTATCGACATCCTCTGGTGTGAAGCCCGCTTCCGCGTACGACTCCGTCAGAAACCGCTGTAGGCGGTCTGTGTTAATAGCGTAATCGGAAGTATACGGAGTCAACAGAATTGGTGATCGGTACAAAGTCTCGCGCTCAACAACAACATATCTGCTTGAGTGGAGCTCACCTGCGCGCTGCAAGTGAATCCGAGAGAACATTAGATGCGACGTGGAGGATCCGATGTCGATACCCACTGTCTTGAGCTCGATATTCTCATAGTGATAGAAGTCATGGTTCGGATTGTTACCCTCCGCAATGGAGGCCATCCGAATCTCGTCAGGGTCATGTGCGTGAGCGAAAGGATCGTCGTGCATGAAACAATTTCCTAGCTGTCGACTACAGTTTGGTAGTCCCAGGTGTAATGGGGGTCTTTGTACGCTTCATCTGGCATGGCAGTCTTGTGCCCACGCTTGGCGAGTTCGTTTTCGAATTTCTCGCGTATCCACCCTTCTTCTGCCGTGTACTCGATCTGGTCGTTGGCGAGGTCTTCAACTGATTCACCCATGCCAACGAACTGTTGCGGAGGGTGAAGTGCCAGATATCGGCCCGGTACATCACCCACGTTGAAGTGCTGGTGGAACCAACGATCTGGAGGCACAAACATGCTGGCTTCATGCCAAGGGATAACAACTCGTTCGGCGTTTTCGTCGGCCCACATAATCGAATAACCTTCGCCACCAGGGATCACGATGACACGACCGGGCCCATGGCGATGGCCTTTCTTGTACGTGCCTGCACCAAAAACGGACATGTGCATCGTAAGTTCTGTGCCGGGCGTCATCATATAGACGGAGCGATTGAGTGAGCCGCGACCCGGACGATGCATGAGCTTATCCCAGACGCCCATGTCAGGGAAGAAATTGCCCTGCCATAGCGTGCGCCCCGCCTCACCCTCAGCAATATGTTCTTGGACGATGGACGTGGCATCCCCGAACAAGTCATCTGAAATCGGAAGTGACTCTTCGTAGTCATTGTTAAAGAAGAAATCAGGATTCCCGATAGCGGACATGGCCATCGGCGCGTAGTTGTAATGCAAGAGCCGGACAGTATTTTCGCCTTGCATGTTGCTGAGCTGATGCCATGTATTGCGTGGCAGCAGGAACATGCTGCGAGGAGACCACTCGAAGCTGTGACGCTTCTCGTTTTTACTGCTCCAGACAGTCGTTGAACCCTGGCCCATTAGTACATAGCAAATCTCGTCGATGGAGGATTTGAATGCGGGTAGAGTTCCCCCTGGGGGAATCTCCTGTACGCGTGACTCGACAACGCCTTGCATGCCTGCGAGTTGAATGAATGCGGCATTACAACCCCGCTGAGACCAAGGGCTGACCTCAACTGTACGAAGGTCCTCGACGAAATATCCACGGTGGATAGGAATACCTTGTTCTTCCATCCATCTGTCATAAGTGAATTCACTCGCCATATCCATCTCCCGTGATAAGGACTTTACGCCTACGCGTACCGTCGAAGCGTAGCAGATGGCGCACTGCTGTGCTTGAAATATATTGGTAACAAGAGCCGCATGAATGGGTATGGCTAACATTACCATGAGATCTCAGATGAACCTTAGCGTTGAGGCAAATGCCCATGGGGCATATCATCCTGTCATCAATACGAGGTGTTGTCTTCATGGTTGCTTCAAAGAATCGAACGTCAGCGGTTGGTCGGGTAGCGGTTAGAACGAAAAAAGGGATTGTTTGCTCCTCTTCTCCTCTAGCTGGTGCGATTGGTGCACACGTTTTGCGTCAGGGAGGCAATGCCGTAGATGCTGCGATTGCTGTCGCCGCTGCAGAAACCGTAACACTCTCACCGATGTGCGGTATGGGAGGAGAGGTTTTCGCCCTTATCTATGATGCCAATTCGACCCAAATCCATGGGGTCTCCGGTGGTGGGCGTGCTCCGATGGGTGCATCACGGGAATTTTTCGTTGACCGTGGCTACGACAAAATGCCTACAGATGGACCGCTTTGCCCTTCGGTTCCTGGCGAGGTTGATGCCTGGGAGACAATGGCTAATCGCTTCGGGACAATGCCTCTAGCAGAGCTAATGGCTCCCGCCATCGAGCTTGCTGAGGAAGGCTTCCCGTTGCCTAGGCGTATTGCGAACTATTTCACGACGCACATAGAGAAGCTTAAAAAATACCCCACGAGTGCTCGAATATTCGTCAAAGAGAATGGGCTTCCCTACCAGGAGGGCGATATTCTTGTGCAGAAAGACCTTGCTCGTAGTATGCGGCAGGTGGCGGCAGGGGGTGCTGAGGAGTTCTACCGGGGCAAGCTTGGCAAAGAAATTGCTGATGGCATGGCTGACGGCGGCGGGTTGCTCAACGAGGAAGACCTCGCAGGTCAGAAAACCGAGATTTACAACAACGCACCTTCGGTCGAATTCCACGGTCACACAGTTCACGCTACTGGATTGCCAAGCCAGGGAGTGCTGACATTGGAATTGATGAGCTTGTTAGACGGCTTCAACCTCGCATCTATGGGCCACAACACCGCTGAAACAATACACACAATGGTTGAATCCAAGCGACTGGCATTCACCGACCGACTAGCGTATGTGGGAGACCCTGAGGTCGTGGAAGTGCCTATGGAGTTGCTATTGTCTCAGGCCTACGCAGAGCGCCGTCGCAAGCTAATTGATCCTGAGAAAATGGCAGATATCGTGCCTGCTGGGGAGCTTTCGGATTCTGGAATTCCTAACCCGTCAACATCGTACTTCTGCGTGATTGACACTGACGGCAACGCAGTTTCGTTCATTCACAGTCTTTCGCAGTACTATGGCTGCGGGTTTGTCGCTGGTAACACGGGTATCTTACTCAACGACCGAACAGCGCGAGGTTTTTACCTGGACAAGGACCACGTTAACGTTATCGCCCCTGGGAAGCGAACAATTAACACCATTCATAACTACATGGTGACCCAGAACGGCAAGCTAGTGATTGTGGGAGGTACGCCTGGGGGGGACAACCAACCGCAGTGGAATGCACAAGTGCTGTCTAACATTATCGACCACGGCATGGATGTTCAAGAAGCAGCAGACGCCCCAAGATGGACCCACTTCCCTGGTACGGACCCGCGCACAATTGACCAGGAAATGGTCTTGAGAATGGAAGATGGATTTGATGAAAAAGCAGTAGAGGGGTTGCAAATTCGAGGGCACAAGCTCATGGAGTACCCACTAGTCGGAACCCCCGGAGCAGTGCAGCTCATTCACATTGACCCCAAAACCGGAGTTCATACCGGTGGCACGGATGGTCGCTGCGACGGATTCCCTATCCCTGAGTAAATTACCTGTATCCGCGTAACCTCGCCGATACACCGGATTGACTGAAGAACTTCAGCAACTAGAGAAATGGCAAAGGAATCCAATGGCAATCAGTATCGCAGCACCTGATGAATTCGCATCGCATTATATCGCCGATGGGACCATAGCGATCGAAGGTTTTGAGGTTACGTTAGGATGGGAAAATGGCGCAGCCGCCTACGCTAGCGCTTTCGGTGATTTAGCTTACGATGTCAGTGTTCTCCCTCTTTCAAACTTCTTGATTGCCAAAGATCAAGGACATGCATTAACCGGGATTCCTGTTTTTATTGATTTTTTCTTTCCACAAATCGCTATCCGCGTGAACAAGTCGGCAGGGATAAGTACGCCCAAGGGTCTTGAAGGTAAAAAAATTGGGGTCCGAGGCTTTGGATTCAATCCTGCCGTATGGGTTCGTGGCGGGCTGGCTGATGTATACGGATTCGATTTCACCAAGGTTGCATGGAAGCTTGCCGAGCCAAACTCTATGTCTCATGTTGAAATACCAACACCGCCGAACCTCAGCATCGAGAAGGGTAAATTTGACTTTGTTACGGACCTTGAAAACGGAAGCCTGGATGCAGTGATGTGGGACAGAGGCGGGGTGGATGTAACAGAGAACACGGCAAACCTATTCGAAGACCCTCTCGCTGAAGCATTGAAATATTTCAAACAAAGCGATATTTTCCCTTTAAACAGCATGTTGATTGCGAAAACAGAAGTGCTTGAGGCTAACCCCGGTCTTGGGCAGGCAATCGTTGATGCAAGCGATAGAGCGCAATCTCTATTTTTCAACAATCTTGCGGACGATTCACTTTACATGGGCTTGCCAGTGAAATGGCTTCGTGAGAATGGCATGCTTCCATACCGCAATGGGGTGGCGAATAATCGAAGCGCACTGCAAGCAATCATTCGCTACGCGCATGAGCAAGGCCTAATCAGTAAGCGACCAGAAGTAGACGAGCTTTTCTTTCCAGGCGCTGCCTAGGGGCATCAGCTACCTAATCACGAAGAGCATCAACACCTGCTTGGAACGCAGCTAAAGTTTGCTGAACATCGGCTTCGTCATGACAAATCCCAACATAGACTTTGCCTGGAGGCTTGAAGACTCCGTTCTCCATGAGAGCTTCGTCGAAAACCTTGTTCTTTGATTTATCTGCATTCAAAGTTGAGCGATATCCAGTGATGGGAGCATCGGTGAAATAGACGTCGAACATGATGTCTATTCCGCTAACTGTGGCGGGAATCTCGGCTTCATCGAGCATCTGCTGTAAGCCGTTGCGAAGGCGACCCCCGGTCTCCCAGTAAGCTTCGTATAGACCTGGAGCACGCATGATTTCCAATGTAGCCAGGCCTGCAGCCGCTGCGACCGGGTTTCCGTTCAGCGTGCCCACCTGCGGTAAGAAATCCCCAGAGTCGACCGCATTAGCATCATAGACGTCCATCAATTCTTTGCGACCGACCACTCCTGCGAGCGGAAAGCCTCCACCGACAATCTTTCCAATTGCTGCGAGGTCTGGAATGACACCGTAGTATTGTTGAGCGCCACCGTATGCCATTCGGAACCCCGTGACTACCTCATCGAAGATCAGAGGAATGTCAAAGCGACTAGTGACCTCTCGTAGACCTTCGAGGAAACCGGGTAAAGGAGCAAGAATGCGCTGCACTGGTTCAACAATCACTGCGGCTAAGTCATTATGGTTCTGCTCGATGATAGCGACAGTGGCGTCAAGGTCGTTGTAGGGTGCGACGAGAACCGTGTCTTGAATGGCTTTCGGTATCCCTGCTGATGAAGGCTCGGGGTTGGGGAAAGGGATTGAGCCCGTTGGTGACAAGCTCATCAACGAATAGTCATGCATTCCGTGAAACCCACCCTCGAACTTGAGAATTTTGTCGCGCCTCCGATAGGCTCGAGCCACTCGGAGAGCGTAAGAGGTGGCCTCAGTGCCTGTAGACGTATAACGCACTTGCTCAGCGCATGGAATTGCCTCTACGATGCGTTCGGCGAGCTCGATGGCGTAGGGATTCTGCGTGAAAAATGTAGTCCCTTTATGCATCGCTTCCTCCGCGGCTGCAATCACTTTCGGGTTAGCATGGCCCATCACCATAGGACCAGAGCCAAGCAGATAATCCACATATTCGTTGCCACTCATGTCCCAAATATGTGAGCCCCGCCCCTCTTTTACAACGAATGCATAATCGTCGTCGAGCCGCACATTGCCGAGAGTACCACCAGGTAAAACAGTTGCTGCACGAGCTAGGAGCAGTCTTTCTTCAGGAGTGCGTTGGAGTTCGGGCATGCGTGTCCTCGCAGAGAACGGGAATATCGACTATGGTACGCGAGCCACAGCCAGTCGTCACCGACGACTTAGCGAGCAGGGATTTTCGAGGCACCGTATCATGCCGCACAGATTCGTACGCGAGGAAGAGCAGGAGTTCTGAAAGAACAATCTCGAAGACAGGCTTCTGAGGCGTAACCAGTAGCCATCAGTGGCTACTGCGAGAGGCGAATGTTGCTGCGTTTATCCATAATTGGTTCTCCATAAGAGGAAACCGATGCAGTGACTCGACAGTATCGAGACTAGATAGACGCCGCGCTCAACTGGCTCGCAGAAGCCACAAGCCGACGCTGGTCGTCAAGCCCATAAACCCACAAGGTTGCTATCTAGTCAGTAGTGAAAAATAACGACTGGAGGATGATATGGCAATTAGCAGCATAGACAACATAAACGTCACCGGAACTGAGATGCGGTTGCACACCGCAAAACCAGAAGAAGGAGGCAAGAAGCCCGCGGTCATCGTGATCCAGGAAATATTTGGAGTGGTCCCTCATATCGAGGACGTGGCGCTTCGATTTGCAGCGGCAGGGTACTTCGCTGTCGCACCCGAAATGTTCCATCGTGGCGGGCCGGGAATAATGATTCCATATGCGGAGACAGAACGAGCATTCGGAGAACGAGGCAAGCTGAGCAACGACGACATCGTTGCTGATTTGCAGGCGACAGTCGATTACCTCAAAGGGCAACCAGATGTGGATGCTGGCAACATCGGAATTGTAGGCTTCTGCTTTGGTGGGTTCGTTTCATACTACTCAACAATTAAGGTGCCTGATATAAAAGCAGCCGTAGTGTTTTATGGAGGAGGCATATTGCCTAAACCTGGATCGCCGGCTAATGCCCCTCGTGTCCTAGATCTCACGGTCATGGATGTCGGCGCTCCCATAATTGGCTTCTGGGGAGGACAAGATGCAGGCATTCCACCAGAGAACGTCGCTGCTATTGATAGCGCAATGAGAGCAAGCGGCAATGACTATGAAAGCCACCTCTACCAAGACGCCGGTCATGGATTCTTCTGCAATGACCGTAGCAGCTATAACGAAGCTGCTGCGAGCGACTCGTGGTCGCGAAGCGTAGAGTTCTTCAATAAACACCTTAAGTAACAACCAAATACGAATTAGAGGGGGGCTATCCAATATCTGGGAATGCCCTCTTTTTAATTTAACTAACCGGAAGATGTACTAAGGCGCGTCTTCGCTGACCCCCAGGCGTACTGTCCTCGACTGAGTGGTTGTATTCACCCAAGAGCCATCATTATCAACTAGGGCAGAGGCTGCGCGAACCGCGTAATGTTGAGGCTCTGCAGACCCCGCAGGGGCTGTACCATCTTCCGCTAAAGTCTTCGCACCTTCGATTAAGCGTCTGCGAACACGAATAATCCCCATATCAGTAGTGCCAAGATGCTCCTGGCTCCGGTTATAGATGGGACCCATGCCTTCTTGCATAGCTGCGTCTTGTGGCCAAACTCCAGGTAACCCTGAAAAGCTTTTGGAATTTTGAAAATCCCAGTCGACGGGATAACGGGAATGCGCGTCGTGTCTTAGCTGAGTCTTCCACGTCGCATTGCCAGGAATAGCTGGTGCAGACTCAAAGGCCTCGACGCTGGGATGTAAGCCTTCGAGGCCGTCGCGCTGATGCGTAAGCAGCTCCCTGTGTTCAGTTGATAGAGGCAGTGATGGATGGTAAGTGAAGCACAAAGCCATCGTATGGGTGTCATCTATGGGAACCCATGCATGTCCACTAAACGCAGGGCTTGCACCGTAAGGAGGAATGAGCGTGTGGAATGGCATGAGAAACTGAGTGATGCGCCAGTAGCGAGAATAACGCTCGGCTTTGTAGGACGCTGCAATCATGACTCCAGCATCTGTATCGAGCACTTGGAAGCGTGGTCGCTTGTCCTGCATGCGATAGCGTTCGCCTTTGGAGCGGACGAGGTTGACTGCAACAGGTGTCGTGAATACGTCGTCGGTCAGCGTGCTATGTAAAAAGGTGCTATGACTGGAATCAATTTCACCTTCGAGAGCTTGCATGAAATTGCAATTTTCAATTCGCTTCGTGAGATAAACCTGATCCTCCGGGACGAGGTTCC
>CALGTL010000071.1 GCA_937901475.1 uncultured Dehalococcoidia bacterium | reverse complement strand
GGTGCGACTGCTCCGTCTTGCGGGTTTCCATCCCAAACTGTGGTGAGTCCTGCTCATCGATGAAATGCGTCCAGCTCGGAATATCGACCGGCGCCCAGCCCTCGCACATCGCCGCCACCTGCTTGACCACCTCGTCGTGTTCGACGTTGCCGGCCACGCTGACGACCATGTTCGCAGGAGAGTAGTACTGCTCCACATGACCCACCACGGTCTCTCGGGTCATCGCCATGACCGAGTCCCGTGTCCCACCAATGTCGCGTCCCAGGGGGTGGTCCGGCCACAACATCTCATCGATTATGGCCTCAACCTTCTGGTTGGGGAAGTCGTTGATCATGTTCAGCTCTTCAACGACGACGAGTTTCTCGCGCTCTACCTCTTTCGGATCGACGAGTGAGTTACGCACCATGTCAAAGAGCAGGTCAAGCACCTCAGTCATGTACTGTTGCGCTACCTTGCACCAGTAAACCGTCAGCTCCTGCTCAGTGCCGGCATTCATGTACCCGCCCACGCCTTCAACCGCGCCGCTGATCTGTTCAGGAGCAGGCCGCCGTTCGGTGCCCTTGAACAGAAGATGCTCCACTACATGGGATATGCCGGCTAACTCCAACGGCTCGTACCTCGACCCCACGCCTGCGAATATGCTCACACTCACGGACCGCGCGTGAGGGATGTGGTGCGTCAGCACGCGCATCCCGCCATCGAGAGTCGTCTTTAGGCTAAATTCGGCTGTGCCATTTGTTTCTGTGATCATCGTTCGATGATAGGATACGGCCCGAGCCCGGTCAAACAGATTGGTCCTTTGTAGTACTCCGTAGTACTCCAATGAGGAGGCCTGTGGTGGCATTTTTCTTTATACAGATGTCCGACCCTCAGCTAGGCCTGTTCGCCTCTATCAGCAAGCGGAACGACCCCTCTTCGACCCTTGAGGGATTCGGATACGAGACCATCCGCTACGAGAAAGCAATCTCGGCTGCCAATCGGCTCAAACCCGCCTTCGTCGTCATCACTGGCGATCTTGTCCAGGACCCTCACGACCAGGCACAAGTAGACGAACTGCAGCGCATCAGCAGTATGCTCCGCGACGACATCCCCCTCCGCCTCGTACCTGGAAACTGCGATGTAGGTGTCACGCCGACGCCGTCGCTGCTAGCATTGTATCGCCAACGGTTCGGGGACGACACGTACTCCTTCGACCACGAGGGCGTCCACTTCGTCGTCCTAAACAGCGGGATCTGCTTCGACCCGTCAGGGGTATCTGGCGAGTGGGAGCGACTGCTAGACTTCCTGCGGGAGGATCTCGCCGCGGCCCAGGGACGTGGCGTCGACCGGGCGGTGCTGTTCCTGCACCACCCACCCTTCGGCACGGACGCCTTGGAGTCCGATAGCTCGGCGGCAATACCAGGCGCACAACGCGGGCCACTGCTGGAACTGCTGCGCTCGCACAACGTTGAATCCGTGTTCGCCGGCCATTGGCACAAAAACGCCAGCGCCTTCGACGACACGATGGAGGTGGTCATCTCCGGCCCGGTGGGATATCCCCTCGGCGACGACCCGTCTGGCATTCGCCTCGTCAGCGTCTACAACGACCGCATCGAGCACCGCTACTACGGCCTGGACGAGGTTCCGAGCGCCGTTGAGTTGTGATGGCTGCCAGGATTTCTGCTCGCTACGGCAAGTATCCGACGCCTTGATGTTTCAGCAGGTGCGCGGTAACATACTTTGCCGGACTATCTTGGCCGCCGCCTATAGTCAGAGTGAGCAACAGACACAACGGCCAATGGTTTGAATCGTAGCTGAGTCCAGGTCTCCGAGCCCCCTAGACACCGAATATTTCAATGGTAAGAAGAAATGGCAAACGGCGACTTCGAAATAAGACGATCGGTACTTGTCGGCGACACCGCCGACGTGTATCTGCAACGCACCCTCACTATTCTCAGAAATGAGGGCATCAACCCTATCGTCACGATGGAGTTCACTGCCGAAAGGGGCGGCATCGTGTGCGGGCTCGACGAGGCTCGCACGCTGCTCAGCAGGATACTGCCGGAGACCGGCAGCGAGGTCTGGACCCTGGACGAAGGCGTGTCTATCGACCCGGGCGAGGTGGTCCTAAGAGTCAAGGCTCCCTACGGGGCGCTTGGCCTATACGAGACAGCCATTTGCGGCACCCTGGCCCATTCCACTGGATGGGCTTCAGCGGCCCGTGAGTGTGTTGACGCGGCCGGAGATACGCCGGTTGTCGCCCTGGGCGCCCGAAACGTGCATCCCAATGTCGCCGCTGAGATGGACTATGCCAGCGTCAAGGGAG
The DNA here is from genome assembly GCA_937901475.1 of uncultured Dehalococcoidia bacterium. GTDB lineage: Bacteria > Chloroflexota > Dehalococcoidia > Lucifugimonadales > Australimonadaceae > CALGTL01. Next base: position 1,696 of record CALGTL010000071.1, on the reverse strand, counting down.
GCTGCGTGTCCTGCTCCACCATTCAAGTCGCCCGGCTGGCAGGTGTCACCCCCGCCGGCAACATGCCACACCCTCTAAACCTGGTCATCGGCGATACTGTGGCGGCGATGGAAGCATTCGACCGGCACATGCCGCAAGAGGTCCCTCGCGTGTCCCTCGTCGACACATTCAAGGACGAGGCCGAGGAGGCCCTGAACGTTGCTCGCAGTCTCCGAGAAAAGCTCCGGGGCATCAGGCTCGACACACCGCAAGAGAGGGGTGGCGTGACACCCGATCTGGTCAAGGAGGTCCGTGCACGGCTTGATCTAGCGGGCTTTCGACACGTCGAGATCATGGTCAGTGGCGGCTTCACAGCGGACCGCATACGCGAGTTCGTGGAGAGCGGAGCGCCCGTCACTTCCTTCGGCGTAGGCAGCTACATAGCGGCCGCTAAGCCAAACCCATTCGAGTCCGACATCCACGAGATTGACGGCCGCCCACTGGCAAAACGCGGTCGAATACCAGGCATCAGCGCCAACCCCCGCCTAGACCGGGTAATGTAACCGCTATAAGCGCTTCTTGGGGGCGGGGCTAGGCGCTGGGCCTCCTACATTGGGTACTAACACGACTACACCGCAAACGCCTAGACGCCTGATTATGCCCCTGACAGCAGCCAAAGAGGCTCCCAACGGGCGTGAGCCTTATTGCGGCGACAATCCCGCTTCCCATACGTTCCTATGGGCGCGGCACGTCTACATTACAACTGCCCCCTGACGCGAACAATGCATATCGGCAAACCACCGGAAGAAATCGCACGGCTAGCGGAGGTTATCGTCGAAGGTGGCGACACCGCGTTGGCGGCCGCAAAACCGGGAGCCACTTGCTAGGAAGTAGAGGCTGTCTGGCAGGCCGTCCTGAACCGCAACGGCATAACAAGGAAAGCCGCGTCGGCTATTCCATCGATATCAACTACCCACCCGATTGGGATGAACGCACCGCGAGTCTGCGTACCGGCTACAAGACGGTTCTGCAAGCCGGTATGTGCTTCCACTTTCAGTCGGGAGTCTGGCTTGAGGATTTCGGCGCCGCCATTTCGGAACCGTTCGTCGTGACAAAGCACCTGTCCAACGTCGCCCGCGAATTGATCGTAATCGACTAGGCTCAGGTTTCCGCTGCCAACAGAACTGAGGATCTGGAATGACAACATTTGCGTCGGATAATATTACCTGCGCTTGCCCAGAGGTGATGGACGCGCTGGTAGCCGCGAATTCGGGGGACGCGATTTCTTACGGCGACGATGAATGGTCCATCAAATTGCAAAAGAAACTGGCCGAGCTCTTTGAAACCGACGTGCTGGTCTTTCCCACAACGTCGGGTACGGCGTCGAATGCGTTGGCATTGGCGGCCCTGACCCCATCCTACGGAAAAATCTATTGCCATGCGCTGTCTCACATTAACACCGACGAATGCGGCGCCCCTGAATTCTTTACCGGCGGCGCGAAACTGATACCCCTAACTGGTGAGAATGGCAAATTTAACGCCAACACCTTGGCAGACGCGATCAGCGGCACCGGGCAAGTTCATTCCGCGCAGCCAGCTTGTGTCAGTCTCACTCAGGCGTGCGAGACAGGAACCGTCTATGCTCTAGATGAAATTTCCGCTATCGCCGAAACTGCCCATGCGCATGGCATGGCGGTTCATATGGATGGAGCGCGCT
>CALGTL010000070.1 GCA_937901475.1 uncultured Dehalococcoidia bacterium | reverse complement strand
GGTGAAGCTATTCCGGTTAGATGTAGCTGCCGCGCTCGCTCTGGTGCAGTTCGCATTCACCTATCTATTTCTATTGCTATACACACGGCTCCAGCTGAACACTGCAGTCCCTATCACCTTTGCCTCCGAAGCGGCGGTTACACGTAGAAAGCGAAGTGCTCGTAATTTTTTTGTAGTAGTTGCCATCGTAGCGGCGCTGCTCATCCTGCTCTCGCCACTATTCGCAATGGTCGAGCGTGCGCTGTCAGATGGTGAGGGGTACTCGTTGGTTCATTTCAACGAGTTGCTCGAGAACGCAAAAGGCTCCTATTTCCGTATATCGCCTTTGGAGGCGATATGGAATTCGATTCGGTTCGCGCTAGCGTCCATGACCATCGCTTTGCCGATGGGGACAGCGGCAGCGTACGTAATCGCTCGGCGACGCTCGAGCTGGATTGATGCGCTTTTCATGGCTCCGCTAGGGGTGTCGGCTGTGACGCTAGGTTTCGGATTCTTGGTCGCATTCAATCGCGCACCTTTTGACCTCCGGGGATCATGGCTGATTTTAGTGATTGCTCACTCGTTAGTAGCCTATCCATTCGTGATTCGCAGCGTACTGCCGGTACTGCGAGGGATACCTTCGCATCTTCGAGAGTCGGCAGCACTCCTGGGGGCATCGCCACTCAAGGTCTTCCTGCAGGTCGAGCTGCCTCTCCTTGCGCGTGCCCTATTAGTTGGTGCGACATTCGCATTCGCGATTTCGATGGGTGAATTCGGAGCATCAATGCTACTGGTACGTCCCGAGTTCACGACGATACCCGTGGCAATCTTTCGCCTACTCGGGCAACCCGGAGAGTCGAACCTTGGGCAAGCGCTGGCGATGAGCACGGTGCTCATGACCGTGGTGGCAGTGGGATTCGTTGCGATCGAGCGCCTTCGTTACAAAAATGTCGGGGGGTTCTGATGCCAACGCTGGAAGTTGAGGGTGTGTCCAAGTCGTTTGGATTGGTGCCTGCGGTGCGAGGTGTATCGCTCGTAGCAGCACCTGGGGAGTTAGTGTGCTTGCTGGGGCCCAGCGGATGTGGGAAGAGCACATTGCTCAGGCTAATTGCTGGCTTAGAGACGCCTGATACGGGCTCAGTGCGATTCGATGGCAAAAGCTTAAAGGACGTCGCGCCCCACCTGCGTGGATTCGGTCTTATGTTCCAGGATCTGGCGCTTTTCCCTCATATGGATGTCAGGAGAAACGTCGGATTTGGGTTGCGTATGCAGGGGGCATCCCCCAAGGAAGAGACTCGTCGCGTCGATGAATTGTTGGCGCTGGTTGGGCTAGACGGATATGGATCGCGAAAAGTTGATGAGCTTTCGGGCGGAGAACGCCAACGCGTTGCCTTGGCTCGGTCATTGGCACCCGCACCCAAGCTGCTGATGCTGGATGAGCCTCTGGGTTCGCTTGATCGTGTGCTACGAGAGTCATTGCAGGGACAGTTGCGCTCGATCTTGAAAGCAGTCGGAGTGACGGCAATTTACGTGACGCACGATAAAGATGAGGCCTTCGTTATCGCCGACACGATCGTGTTCATGGAACACGGCTCCGTGATACAGAAGGGGGCGCCTGAAGCGTTGTTCAGGACTCCTGGAAGCGAGTTGGTTGCGCGCACGCTAGGGATGAGGAATATCTTGCCTGGGATTCTGACGAAGGCTGAGGGGACAGTGGAAGTTTCATGCGCATTCGGGACTTTAAATGCAGGCGAGGCGGTCCCGCCCGGAGTCGTGCTTGGCGACGACGTTTTGGTGCTCATCGATGAGCGCGGGGTGACCGTTACTCCAGCACTAGGCGACGCCGTTCCCTTGGAATCGATGGTCGGTACCGCGATTGCGCGAGGGTTCCGCGGGGGGGAGTCGGAATTAAGAATTCGATTGGGGGGCAGCGAACTAGTGTGCGCAGTCGCCCAACGAGGCGCCGGAGCAAACGTACAGCCTGGCGACGAGGTGTCGGTCGTCATACCGGCAGAGGCAGTCAGGATCATCCGCTAACTAGCTAAGGTATCGAGTGCTCGGTACGAAGAGGTCGTCAATGGACGGTATGGCACTGATGACGCCTTGGTCGAAAGAAAACTGAGCAATCATCTGCAGCGCTTTGCGGTTAGCCTCAATCCCTATCGGTAGAGGGTCACCTCCGACGATGTCGCCGTGGCGCTTGTCGGTCTCTTCGTCGCGTGCTTGTGGGCCTTGTGCTATCAAACGCTGGAGATAGAAGGACTTGGCTTGCTTGTAGGCGGCAAAAAAGGTTTCTGCAATTTCAGGATTCGCTGCCAAGACTTCGTCACGGATGACGATGGTGTTGTTAATGGGGAAGACTCCGGTCTGCGCGAACCAGTCAGCCGTGGCTTGCGTAACGTCGATGATAAGAGCTTTGACATCAGGTGAGTCCACGCCTTGGATGCCAAGACCCGCATCGATATCACCTGACGTGATCAGGTCAGATAGCTTGTCGCCTTTGCGATTGATGGTGTTAGGAGGGTTGGGAATCTGGTCGAGGTGCTCGATATCAGTGAGTACCCAGGTGGATTTTTTATGGTCAAAGCCGTATTCCGATGCGAGGAGGCCACGGGCCCAGACTCCTGCGGTGCCTGCGTAGGCACGGACACCGATTTTCTTGCCTTCTAGATCTTTAGGTCTGGTGATACCAGAATTGACGTTGTAGCTAATCGTGCCTTGGGGGAATGCCCGCATTGGGAAGATGGGAATCGCAGTAAAAGGCAGACCCAGTTCTTTGATTTGGAAATAGGTGACGATGGCCATCTCAGAGATGTCAAATTCGAAGTCCGCAATCATACGGTCGAAGAGCTTCGGCATTGGCGAGACTTCAACAATCTCAAGAGACGCGCCTTGGGGTTTGACGATGCCTTCTTTGAGGGCAGCATATTGTGATCTTGCAACGATACCTAGCTTGATGGTTTTCTCTGCTGTCGTCATGGGCTTGGCCTCTTAGTCGTGGCGCTCGATGCACTCAGGGATTGATACGTATTATCTCACCGGTAGCGGGTGCGTGGGTGTTCCTCGATGAGCTAGGCGTCGTTGGGCGTTCCAAGAATATGAATGTGCGTGCTGCCGTGGGTCGTTGCGTATGCTTGGGCTGCCGCATCGAGCGCTTGCGACACGGGCTGGTAATCATCTATCTCTTCAATAAAGCTTCGCAGGAATTCTCCTACGCGGACAGCGCTATTTCCGTCGTGGTAAGGGTCGATCTCGCCCAGGTAGGCGCTTAGGTCTCCAAGCTTGCTCTCGTGACTAACGCCTGCTGTGGCCACGCGACTGCGAGTAATAGCGGCGAGAGCAGCCCTAGTATCAGGGAATACGGTGGAGCTTGACTCCCAACCAACACGTCTCAAAAGGTCACCATCAGGACCGCCTATACCCAGGGACGGATCCGCAAATATAGTTGGTATGCCAGCGGCAACAGTAAGGAAACCTGCTGAGCTTACCCCCAACCCAACGACGATATCAGCGGCGTAGGCGGCGTCCATAACAGAACGTTGGTCGTCGAGCACCCGAACACGCTCCGCTGCTTCGAGGTCCGCAATGCGCATCATCAAACTGGTGTCCATGCCTGGGGTTTCGGAGAGCGGGCTCTTAGGCTTGATCACTAACCGAATGGTAGAGTCACTCTCGGTATGGGATACGAGATGTTCGTAGAAATCCCGCAACTTAGCGGGCGGAACGATGCTGCTCTCGCTGGATGAGCGATCAAGGGCAACAATGACGTAGACGTTCTTGCCGCCAAGCGTGTCTCTCAGGTTGCCTCCTACGACTCGGCTACGCTCTGTGTCGGCGGTTGATTGGTAGTTGTTACCTACTTCAACAACAACATCGGTGCCACCGGGCCCACGCAAGTAAGCGTGGTAAGCAGCAGGGCCAGGTACGAATCGGACTGCGTGGGCCGCCGATGACCGGGACGTAGGGAGTACTTCGCTAGACCAGAAGAGCCCAAGCTTGATCGCACCGACGGAGTCGCAAGCGAGAGCCGAGAGGTCCATAGAGGAATCTGAAGCATCAAACCAGACCTTGATGTTCTCTCGAGCAAATATAGTTTGCCAGGTGCGGACGTGGTAGGCCGTGCGAAGATACATGGCCGCCTGCCACGAGCCAGCAGGGGACTTGATCGCGAGGAGGGCAGCGTTGCCGTAGCTAATGGTGTCTCGCAGGGTGCGAATGAGCCCCGGTGTGCTGTCGATACGACGAGCGCCGAGGTCCAGGTGAGGTGACTGGGAGGAGGTGGCGATGTCAAAGTCGTGACTCTCAAGCCATCGGGCAGAAGCATCAGCGGCAGCAAAGGTGAGCTTGCTCCTCCCAAATATGATAGTACAGCGTTCCGGGGCGAGGCCCGATGCCTGGTACCACCAAACATCGCGGGGCATACCTAAATCCCCTTCTTGTCGATTACCCTGGCCTATTTGGCCCCAGGAATGAGCGATACCGATGCGAGCATGGGGCTTTACAGAGTAGGGCTCAAACCCTGCCATGAGCCTTGCGAGGGCGCGTTTAGCTTGGGCTGCGAAGAACCATGCGGTGCGGAAGGCAAATCCATCACGTAGTTGCGATACGCCGATGAATCGGACATTAGGTAGGTGTTCGCGGGTCGCCGCGTTGACTTCACGGGCTAGCCCTCCAGCTGACATGAGCACGGCTTGGGGTGAGTTTTGGCCCTCTGCAGTGGCGATCATGCCTTGAAGTAGCGGCCAGTAGATGTCTCCCACGATCTGCGTACGGAGAAACGAACGTCTGCGGTTCGCAGCGATATCAAACGGGAGGCGGTCGACAAAGCTGCCGGTTCGCTCAAGCTTGTCGGCTATGGTGTCGGCGACGGCTAGGGATACGCGCTGGAGGTGATGGTAGACCGTGCTTCCAGCAGAATGCGGCGTTGTTTGATCCCACCCACGCTGCTCGACCACAAGGCCTTGCCTGATTAAGCGAATCAATCGCGTGAGGCTCAGGCAAAAAGGAGTCGATGTTCGATAGTGAACATTGTTCACAGGGTGCGTGAGCGCATAGCGAGTAATCGTGGCGCACTCAGAAAGGCCAAGGTGGTCGGTGTAGATGTCGACGAGTTGGTTCGGCATGGCTAGCCTCTAGAGTAACGTTCTGGTTATACCCGCAGTGAACGACAAGGGCACACAGCTTGCAGGGAACCTGGTAATGCGTGGTAACGAGAGGGCGGTTTCCGAGCAGGATCCTATTGGCATAGGCAGACCAGCAGGTATTAGGCGCGAGGCATTCCTAATCTGAATGCTCAGGATCTACACAGCGGGCTAGCTCTTGAGCGCATCGGCAATGTACTCCACAACGTGGCGAGGGCGCTTAGATGTGAAGTGGTCGATCTGTTGCCGACAGGAGATACCTGAAATCGCGATTTTCCAGTCTCGTTTGTCATTGGCTTCGATGGCTGGGAAAAGCTTCAGCGACCCCATGGCCTTGGACATGTCGTAGTGCTCAGTCTCGAAGCCAAAAGTGCCAGCCATGCCGCAGCAGGGGGAGTCAATAAGTTCTGCGTGAATACCAGCCATAGCAAGCGAGCCCATGGTAGGGTCCGTACCGATGATGGCCTTCTGGTGGCAGTGGCCATGAACTTGGACGGCGGGCAAATTGTGCTGGCGAAAGATGGCTTTGACGGCGTCTGGCTCGGTCTCGGCGATCTGCATAAGAAGCTCGTCAAGCATGACTGCGTGGCTGGCGACGGCCTTGGAGTCTTCATCACGCAACAGGTCAGGGTATTCATCACGGAGGGTGAGCAAGCAGGACGGCTCGGTGCCGACGATGAGCGTTCCTTGTCGGGCGTGAGGCACGAGGGCTGCAACGTTCATCTTGGCCCAGTCGCGTGCCTTGGAGAGTTGTCCTTTGGAGATGAGGGGTCTACCGCAGCATTCCTTCTGAGCCTCTAGGAGAACATTGAACCCAAGAGCTTCGAGGATACGAACGGCAGATTTACCAACCTCCGGGTGCATGAACTCGGTAAACGTGTCATTGAAGAGGACTATGTCCCCTCGCGTGACGGCCATTTTGCCCGCGTTTTTTTTGTACCAAGAACTAAAGCGGCGCGTAGCGAATTTGGGCAGAGGCCGCTTGGCAGAGATACCGAGGATTTTCTCATTGAGCATCTTGACCGGCGAGAGGCTGCTAAGCAGGTTAGTGATAGGAGCGATTGCTTGTCCGATGGCGCTGAGCCTGGCAATCTCCCCGAATGCCTTAGCTCGAATGGGGATTCCATGAACATCGTAATGTTTTGAAAGGGTTTCGCTCTTGAGCTTAGCCATATCGACGTTGGAGGGACACTCGTTTTTGCAGGCCTTGCACTCGACGCAAAGATCCAAAGTCTCTTGGAGGCGTTTACCGGACAATTCGGCGGTGGGAAGTGCACCACTGACAATCATGCGCATCATTGTGGCCCGACCACGAGTAGAGTGCTCCTCCTCGCGAGTGACCATGAACGATGGGCACATACCGCCGTCCAGCTTGCGGCAGGCGCCTTGGCTGTTACACATCTCGATGTGCTGGGCCATGCCACCATCGGCCGTGAAATCGAGGTAAGTTGCGACCTCCAAATTGTTGGTAGAGGGGCCAATGCGGAGATTCTCACGGATGCCAGGGGTCTCGATGATTTTGCCGGGATTCATGATGGAGTCAGGGTCGAAGGCCGTCTTAAGTTCTTTAAAAGCCTGGTAAATATCTGAACCGAACATCTTCTCGGTGAAAACTCCGCGCACAATGCCGTCGCCATGCTCGCCTGTAAGGCTGCCTCCAAATTCGAGCACCAGATCGGCGATTTCCTCGGCAATGTTGGCCATGGTTTCCACCCCTTCAGAGGTCTTCATGTTGACCATCGGGCGGATGTGGAGGCAACCAGTGGAAGCGTGCCCATAGTAGGCAGACTCGGTGCCGTGGCTCTTCACAATCTCCTCGAAGCGACGGACATACTCTGGCAATTGTTCAGGAGAGACAGCTGTGTCCTCTACGTAAGGTAGCGGTTTAGTGTCTCCCTTAATAGCCATGGCGAGTCCGAGTCCTGCCTCGCGAAGGGCATACCAACGGCGCTGTGTGACAGGGTCAGAGGTAGTCATGGTCGCGTAACCAAGGCGGCGGTGTTCCATGTCCGCCTTCATGCCCGCCAGCTTAGAGTCGACCTCAGCTTGTGAGTCACCGTAGAACTCAACGAATAGCAATTCGCGGGGGTCACCCATGAAATTGCTGAGCAGGTGGCGGTAGCCGTCGTTGACCTTGCAATTGTCGATAATCATATGGCCAATGAGTTCGACGGCAGATGGGCTGTGCTCTAGCAGAGGGACGGCTGCTTCCATACACTCGATGAGGTCTGTGAAGTGGAGAACACCGAGGCCTTTGAAGGTGGGAATAGGGACCAGATTCACCTTGGCCTCAGTGACAGCGATGAGAGTGCCTTCTGAGCCAACGGCGATGCGGCTGAGGTTCATAGCGGCTTCACCGGTAAAGTCGTCTAGGTTGTATCCCATGACGCGACGCAGAATCTTAGGGAAGCGTCGTTCAATTTCGTCGACGTTCTCGTGCGCTAGGCGTCGGACTTCCCGGTAGATATGTCCTTCGAGGTCGTCTTGGAGCATCTTTGCTTCCAAGGGCTGGCCGTTGATGGGGGCGAAATGAGCGCGGGTCCCGTCAGACAAGAGAGCGTCGACCTCAAGAATGTGATCGAGGGTTTTACCGTAGATTACGGAGTGAGGACCGCAGGAGTTGTTGCCGATACCTCCACCGACTGTAGCCCGCTGGCTCGTGACAGGGTCGGGCCCATACATGAGGCCATATTGTCGGACAGCAGCGCTCAGGTGGTTATTGACGATTCCTGGCTGCACTCGGGCCCAGCGCTCTTCTGGTGAGACCTCCAAGATGTTGCGCATGTACTTGGAGAAATCGATAACGATGGCGTGGTTAGTGGTCTGGCCTGCGAGGCCAGTGCCGCCTCCACGTGGCATGACAGGGATTCCAAACTCTTTGGCTGTGGCCATAGCGGCCTCAACGTCGTCCGCGCTCTTCGGAACGACCACGCCAACGGGCATCATCTGGTACATGGAAGCGTCCGTCGAGTACATCAGCCTGTTATAGCGGTCCATGCGGACCTCACCGGCGATACGCCCTTTGAGGCGTTCAGCAATCGCGCCAATCTCCCCTTCAGTGAGGTTCGCGGCTCTTTGGGTCGTCTCATACAGCAGGGGCATTCAGCGCTCCGTATTGTCGGTGGGTGCGGTGATTTTATTGGACACGGCATGTTTTGGGAAAGGAGAAGGGATGAACCAGTCAATCTTGACACCTATGGGGGCCACCTCTTAGGGTTCGGGCCGAAGGCGCTAGACTGAGGAGGCGGCTCGATGAATCAGGAAAAAGAAAACCGACCGGGCCTGGCCATGCGTGGGTTGGGCGCGCTCGAGGCGCAGTTGATGGGCGCGCTATGGGGCACCGAAACGCCACTGACTGTGCAAGAGGTTGTGGATGCGCTAGGGCCTGGTCATAACTACAAGACCGTTATGACGGTTCTGAATCGGTTAGTGGAGAAGGCGTTGCTGGGCCGCAAGTTAGATGGCCGAGCATACCGATACCAAACTAGGCAGTCCCGCGAACAGTTCCTCCGGGCAGTAGCGGATGAGTTAGTACGCGGTTACCTGGAGGCGTATGGAACCCAAAGCAGCTCGCATCTGATCGATGCATTGGACAGGATGGTTCCTCGCTCGACAAGTGCGGCACCCTCTCCACCTACAACCGCTAACTCGGTACTATCACAGCCGGACTATTACGACGCGGCTGAGCGGCGACCGACGTTAGCAAATGTCATTGGTATCGCAGCTCTATTGCAGATCATTACCTTGTTCCTACGTCGCAGGCACTAAAGATTGGCATAGCCACTGACGTTAGCAATTCAACTGGCGCGCACTGGCCGGTTTTCACGCTTGCATGGATAAATACGTGTGCCTAACGCACGTACTCTAGAGGCACCTGACGACAGTGTGTAGGCGATACCTATCAGCTCAGCTGCCTGCATATTTGTTTTGAAGTGCATTTAAGACGTGAGCCGAGCTGGGAATAGCCTTTGTGTCTGTCTAATTCATCAAGCGACTCCCACTACACTAGGGATAAACGCCGACGCTATACTCCTCAACTGTCATGACAAATCTAGACATCTTGGCCAAAGGCGCCGACGCACTTGGTATCGAACTTAGCAATCTTCAAATCGGGCAATTCCAAAGTTACCTGGGAAGTCTTGCTGAGTGGAACAAGCGCACCAATCTGACGTCTCCCGCCGCCTTAGAAAACGCCGAACGGGTTCACCTTCTAGATTCTCTAACCTTGATTCCACTGATACGTCGTGAAGCTCCAAATGCGCAGCGGTTGGTGGACGTGGGCTCGGGAGCAGGTTTCCCTGGGCTGGCATTAAAGATTGCGATGCCTGAACTCCACGTGGTTCTAGTAGAGGCAACGAGGAAGAAAGCTGAGTTCTTGAAGTCGATGGCGAGTAGCTTAGGTCTCGGTGATGTTGAGGTGCTTGCGGAGCGAGCGGAAGCAGTGGCCCGTCACGATGGATATCGCCAAGCGTTCGACGTAGCGACGGCACGTGCCATCGGTCAATTATCGCTAGTGCTGGAGCTGACATTACCGCTATGCAAGATTGGCGGGGTGCTCATGGCTCAACGAGGAGATGACGCCCAAACAGAAGCAACGTCTGCCGCGAAGGTATCGAATACTCTAGGCGGCGGTAAGCCCATCGTCGAGCCGGCACCGGCCGCAGAAATGGAGATGCGTGGCTCTATAGCGGTCGTACGCAAGCTTAGCGAAACACCGGGTCGGTTCCCACGCCGAGATGGGATCCCTGCAAAGCGGCCACTGACTTGAGCACGACCGAAGAATCACCGCCGAAACCAATTTCACTTCGCCATAGGTTCCTTTCCCCACAGACAGCAATCTCTTTCGTGGTGCTAGGTGGCTTGGTAGCTCTCCTCTTGACGCGATTCGATGTCGCTTGGAGTGAGACTTGGAGCTTAATGCGTGATATGAATCCGGTTTGGTACGTGGCTGCAGTGCTCGTGCACTACACAACGTTCATCTCCCGGGGTGCACGCTGGCGGATGCTTCTACGCAATGCAGCTCACAAGGCGGGAGAGCCGTTCGTGGACCGCCACTCCCTATACTACGGTCGGGTCATCCTGATGAGTTGGTTCGCTAACTCGGTAACTTTCTTCCGTATGGGGGATGCGTATCGGGCGTACGTTTACTCAAACGACGCGAAATCCAGCTTCCCACGAGCGGCAGGAACGGTGCTCGCGGATCGATTAATCGACTTAAGCGTGGTCGGAACGCTAATGGGCGTTGGTTTGATGATTCTGTTAGTCGGTGGGCAAATAGAGCCTCCGCTAATTCTTATATTGATTGCTGGTGGGCTTCTAGGTTTAATCGTCATAGGTTTAGTGGGAATGTTGATAGCACGACGGCTGGTTGTGTTGATATTTCCCCAAAAACTAGCCGACCTCTATCACCGATTCCACGAGGGAACAATGGGGAGTTTCGGTGCGCTGCATTGGGTATTCGGTCTTGGATTGCTGGGCTGGCTCTCAGAGGTTGGCCGCCTTTTTTGTGTTATCCAGGCGCTCGGCGTGCCTATCTCCTTGGGTTTGGTAGTGTTCACGCCGATGGCCAACGGATTGCTTTCAGCTATCCCTTTGACTCCAGGTGGGCTAGGAATCGTAGAGACGGGAGTGAGTGGTTTGTTGCAACTAGAGCTCACGGTTGAACTTGCGGTGGCAGTGGCCTTGGTGGACAGGACGATCAGCTACCTGAGTATCATCGTGACAGGTGGAGTGATGTTCGCGATACGACAGATCCGCGGTGACTATGCTGCGGCCAATCACTGAACCGCATAACATACTTAGACATCCCGATTAGCGAAAAGTACACACGGCAAGTGGGGAGTACATTCCATGATCAACAACTCCATGAAAACCAAGATGCAGGCGGGAGAGCCGGTTGTCGGTGTTTTCGTAAGCATAGAGTCACCGACGACCGTCGAACTTCTCGCTCTTGGGGGGGTGGATTTCGTAGTAGTGGATAGTGAGCACAATCCGATTCTGCCGAACGAGGCAGCGAATATGTACCGAGCCGCAGAGGCCTTGAACGTGCCAGCGTTGACACGGATTGGCGAGAACTCGCAGCAGGTCATCTCGAAATTCATGGACGCTGGCTCGCAAGGCGTAATGATGCCGATGATCAACTCTGGTGACGATGCCAAGCGATTAGTCAGCTACACAAATTACCCGCCCTTGGGCCGTCGTGGCCTCGCGAGCGTCCGTGCGAATCACTACGGAATGGCGGAGTCGATGGCGGATTATTGCGCAGCAGCTAACGAGGCGACATGCGTCATCGCGCAGATTGAGACACTCGAAGGCATTGAGAATGCGAGTGCGATCATCGCGACTGAGGGTGTTGACGTGGTATTCCTAGGGCCGACTGATCTTTCCGTTGCGTTGGGAGTTCACGGTCAAAGCAAACACGAAAAAGTCCTGAAGATCATCGAAGACTTGACGGAGAAAATTGTGGCGGCAGGGAAGGTTTCAGGAACTATCGCTCGGACTCCTGAGGACTACGCATACTGGCGTGATAGGGGTGTGGGCTTCTTCTTGACGGGAGCTAATGCGCTTTTGGGCGCTGCAACGGTTGATTACGTGCAGGGCGTTCACGCCGTTGAGGAGGGTCGCTAAATGACTGATGACCGCATAGGTATCATCGGAACGGGCATCATGGGCGCTCCCATGGCTTTAAATCTAGTGAAGGCTGGTTTCAAGGTCACCGCGTTCAACCGTACGGCAGCAAGGGCGGAAGCCCTGGCCTCGGATGGGGTCGACGTGGCGAAGAGCATCGCTGAGGTCGGCAAGATGTGTTCAGTAGTGATCACTATCGTGCCAGACACCCCCGATGTGCTGGAGGTTGTAGAAGGCGACGGTGGCTTAGCCTCATCCATGAAGGATGGCAGCGTGCTGGTCGACATGAGCACCGTCGCGCCAGGGGCTACGCGAGAGTTAGCGGGACGGCTGGCGAGTAAGGGGATCGCAATGGTGGATGCCCCGGTCAGTGGCGGCTCGTGGGGCGCGCAGCAGGGCACGCTGAATATTATGGCGGGTGGCGAGCAAGCGACCTTCGATCGTTGCTTGCCCATATTTGAGGCGATGGGCAAGACCATCACTCTCATGGGGCCGTCCGGTATGGGTCAGACGACAAAGCTGGTGAACCAGATACTGGTGGCCGGAACGGCATCAGCGGTCGCGGAAGCATTGGTTTTCGCGTCAGCGCAGGGTGCTGATTTATTGAAGACGATAGAGGCAGTTTCCGGTGGAGCGGGGGGCTCGTGGCAACTCGCGAATCTGGGGCCACGGATGGTGCAGGGCGACTTCGCCCCAGGCTTCATGGTGAAGCTGCAGCAAAAGGATTTGCGATTGATTCAAGAAGTCGCTCAAGAGGCGCACTTACCGTTGGCGGTGACATCCATGGCGCGCCAATACTTCACATCGCTAGAGGCCGTAGGTCTAGGAGGCGAAGGTACGCAGGCCATCATCAAGGCAGTTGAGAAGCTAGCTCACCGTGAGGCGCGTCAGAACTCGTGAGCATCTCGACCCTAGTATCAATGAAGGCACGTCACTACCTACTCGTGCTAATCGTCTTTGGCATCACGGGGTCAATCACGCTCTTCCTGAGCAAGCTAGTTCTATCAGACCTCCTGGGGCTCGAGGGCTCGCTCTGGTCAGGACCGTGGGCTTTCCGGGTTGCATACCTGATGCTGATACCGCCGTCCTATTCCGTGACATTAGTCGCTGTAGGGACGTTGTTCGGCAAACGTGAATTCTTTATGAATCGGGTGATACGCACCTGGGGGCGTCCGCTCAGGATGATAGGGCGAGGCCTCAATCCTGGTCGCCCTGAGCAACGACGCAATCAGTAAAATAGCCTCTAATTAGCTCTTCAACTATGGCCTTTAGTCCTTTTTCTATTTGCTCGGCTATCTGGAAATATGTTGATAGCGAAGTGCTATTTCTTATTTGCTTTCACTATGACCCCGAGCTTCATCAGAGTCTTCAGCAGCCGTAGGCTGAAGAAAGTTTCTCCCTTTTCGCCGCTCAACTATAGTGCTAATGAAGCAGCCAATCCTCATTCAGGCTGAATAGAATAGATACGTGGAACATAAATTAACAGTGACAGGCTCGCGAGGGGTACCGACGGGCATCCAGGCCGTCGTATTTGATTTCGACGATACGTTGGCAGATACGCTTGTCGCACGAACTCATGCGTGGCGAGCGACGTTTGAGTGGGCTGGGATTAAAGAGCCCTCCGCGGAGGACTTCGTGGCCCGGCAGCGGGGAATTCCGTTGCAGGTCTCGCTCGATGGATTCGAACACCCACGCGGAATGCTGGAAGAGTACCGGGCCTCGTACTGGGCGAAGGAGCCCGGGTTGCTTCGCTTGTTCGATGGCATACCCGAGTTGCTGAAAGCGCTACGCGAGGCGAATGTCGCGGTGGGTATCGTGACATCCAAAGGGCGCGATCTTCTGGTTAGGGGTCGCGCTGCAGGGACATTAGTTGAACTCGATGAGCTTGGCTTGAGTTGGTTGGCAGTGCATACAGTTGGGTTCGAGGATGTTTCACAGCCAAAACCGCACCCGGAAGGCCTGTTCCGCGTGCTTGACAGCCTGGGTGCGGCACCAGAGGCGACATTGGTGGTGGGCGATAGTCCTGCGGACATACTGGCAGCCCAAAATGGAGGGTGCTGGAGTTGCTTAGCAGGCTGGGGCATTCCATTCAAGGATCGTGAATTATCAAAGGCGACGCCCGATGTAGTCGCGGAGCACCCAGAAGCGTTGAGGATGCTGCTGGGGCGCTAAGCACTCCGAGTAGAGCGCGTTTGGCTTATCATCAACGGGCGTGCAAGGGCACGCCATCAGTCAAAGGAGATTAACTCGTGGCATATCTAAAAGAAGTCGTAATCATCAATGGAATGCGGACGCCGGTTGGCCGATTCGGTGGGGCGTTCAAAGACATGCGGGCATCTGATCTCGGCGCCATTGCTATAAAGGCAGCATTGGAGCGTTCTGGTGTGTCTCCTGATGCCGTTGATGAGGTAATTATGGGCAATGTGCTACAGGCATCAGAGACGGGCTACACGGCCCGCCGGGCGATGCTGGCAGCAGGAATCCCCGACCACGTGCCTGCAATGACAATCAATAGGGCATGTTCATCGGGCCTTGAAGCCATCAATCTGGCAGTGCAGGCCATTATGACCGGTGAATCTGAGGTGGTAGTAGCTGGTGGCATGGACAGCATGAGCCAAGCGCCGTACCTCATGACAGGCAATCGATTCGAGGGGCCACGTATGGGTGACACGACGATGACCGATAGTTTGGTGATGGGCCTGAGTTGTCCTATCTACGATTACCACATGGGCGTGACCGCTGAGAATGTAGCTGAGCGATTCGAGGTAACTCGAACGTCTCAGGACGAGCTCGCGGTGATGTCTCACGAGCGCGCGATAGCAGCACAAGACGCAGGGTATTTTGATTCGCAAATCGTGCCTGTGTCCGTGCCACAACGACGAGGCGAGGCAGTGGTGGTCAGCCGAGATGAGCACCCTAGGGCAGGGACGACGATGGAAAATTTGGCTAAGCTGAAGCCGGTTTTCAAGGACGGAGGTTCAGTGACGGCAGGGAATTCAGCAGGGATAAACGACGCTGCGGCCGCAGTGGTAGTGATGTCTGCTGAGCGCGCTGCCGCTGAAGGGCTGACTCCACGGTTGCGCTGGGTGGGTCGCGGTGTTTCGGGCGTTGATCCATCGATTATGGGTATCGGCCCGGTGCCTTCGACCCGCAAGGTACTGGCGAAAACCGGGATGTCCATCGACGATCTTGATCAGATAGAGCTGAATGAGGCGTTCGCTTCACAGGCGTTGTACGTGATCCGCGAGTTGGGAATCGACATCGAGAAGACGAATGTGAATGGGTCAGGTATCTCGTTGGGGCACCCTGTGGGAGCGACCGGCGCAATCATGACGGTGAAACTGATGGAAGAAATGACCCGCCGCGATCAACAACGCGGCCTAGTAACGATGTGTGTGGGTGGAGGCCAAGGCGTATCCACAATCTTCGAGCGAATCAATTGACAGGAACTCACTGTATTCACTTTCGGCGTATGAGGCGAAGGATACCCATGTAGGTTGGTCCTTCGCGAGGGTGTTTTATGCGGCACCAATGGACAGAAAACAGCACTGCTGAGAGCGCTAAAGCTCTATTAAGTGCTATCCAGCAGATTTAAGTAAATATGATTTATCGTCCTCGACACCATGATGCTTAAGGATGGATTTGTCCGCGCTGTAGGTGCTTTTTTAGAGCGATTGCCCCTATGCTGGCTTGAATTACAAATCCAACACGTAACAATCGAACATCAAGGAGGCCTGACTATTCCGCAGAGTCACTGTGTGTTGACAACTGAGGGACTCGGGAGTCTTCAATCCTCTGCATCATGTCGATTATCTGTGGCATGAGGGGCCCATAGCGATCGCCATCATCAATTCCATAGCCCTTATGGTAGGCCTCTCTAAACTGGCCGACGGTTCCGATATTTCCATTCGAGGCTGCGGTATCCCACAGGCCTCCATGGAGAATGTCCGGGACGGTTGACGGGTCCGTGAACACATTCATTGGCACCCCCCCGTCTTCAACGACCCTCGCCTGCTGGTCCAGCTGACGACGAAGCAGGATGATTGGCGTGTCTGTCCGGCCAAGCTTCTCACGAGATCGATCGGTAATTTCACCCTGTGACCACCAAGCGGCGGCGTCTTGGGCAAGGACGTAGTCCAAGATGAGCTTCCCATGCTCGTCGTGCATGGGAGTCTGATACCAAGGAATTATCTCCTGCGCGGGCGCAGGGACATCCTTAGGAGCACTGTAGCAGCCATAGGCTATATGGTAGGTGTGAGTGTCGTCGATCGGCACGCGAATCTGCATTTCGTTACGAACCGAGCTCGCACTGCCGACCTGCGTCATGTTAGGGAAAATCACTGTGGAGTGACGCGAAACTCTGTCCGCATCCGCACCCAGAGCTTTCGAGTACTTCATCCCTTTTTCCATCCCATGTTCCGTAGGCCTGGCGTAGAGTGATTCGATGCCCACTCCGGTCCTAATCCGACCGTATAGCGTGTGCATCTGCTGGTTTGAGGCTCGGTCGCCCAACTGCCCGTCTCTCTCCAACACGTACTTGAACAACTCACCATGCAGCCAGACGCTGTGAGCCGGGTCTCCCGTGTTCTCGTGGCATTGAAGCCAGTTGCACGGTATCTCGACCACGCCAATCTGCCGGATGCTGTTCGGCAACATAAACACGTCCCATGGCGGCAATACCGGTGGGTCTCCTGGGCCCATGTACGCCCAGACTAAACCACCCATCTCACGCACTGGGTACGCAGTCACTTTAATTTTAATTTTAAAGTTCGAATCCTTTGCTTCCAGAGGAGTGTCTATACATTGACCTGAGGGATCCATAAGCCAGCCGTGGTAGGCGCATCGGAGTCCATCGGCGTCGGGAATGCCCAATTGAAGGCCCGTTTGCCGGTGGGGGCAACGAGAGTCAATCAACCCCAATTTTCCGGTGGTCGATCGGAAGAGTACTAAGTCCTCACCCAGGATGCGCACTTTTACCACGTTCTCGTCAAGCAACTGTGCGAACGGCCTAATCGGTTGCCAATACCGCCTCATTAGTTCCCCCATAGGGGTTCCTGCGCCCACACGGGTTAGCCGTTCATTCGCTTCAACACTGAGCATGGCTTTCGCCTCCCTAACGGTTACTTCACTCCCGAGTCTGCGATGTCAGACTCGTTGGCGAAGCTGATGATTTCGAAGTCGGAGCAGCTTGCTTCACTTCCGACCAGAGACGAGTCGAAGGGTGACTCCACGTACCGCACTTGGACGGTATCGCCATTCGATGATGGAGCCAGAACCGCCACCAGTGATCCATCTTCAAGCCAAAGTGTGTCTCCTGTTTCCAGGCTAGTGATTTCCATTGCCTCTCCATCCGGCGCTCGAGCTACTCTTTTTGCCGAGTATATCGCCCGTGAATGACTCCTGGATGCAATGCGAAAAGCGATTAGCCGGGAAAACGTTGAAGAGAGCTTTGGGATATTAACTCTGAAACCTGCCATATTGCTGGAAAAAAAGTTTGCAGAAAAACTTGACATACTGTTTGCTGGGGAATAGGTTATTCTTCCTTCAAAGAAGCTGTCAGGCGCGAAGAGAGGGGTCTCTTCAGGGGTATTGCACTATGGTCGGCGCATTAGAATCGACAATCATTGCGGTTGCTAATCAAAAAGGCGGGGTCGCAAAAACGACTACCTCGGTTAATCTCGCGGCGCTTTTAGCGGCGGCGGGCAAGCGTGTGCTTCTACTGGATATGGATCCACAGGGTGGCTGCGCGGTCTGCTTGGGTATGAACACTACCACTATGGAACGCTCAATTTACGACGCGCTGGTGAAGCCCAATGTTCAGATCTCCGAAGTACTTGTTCCCACAGACTTCCAGTTCGATTTAGCTCCCGCGAACATTGATCTCGCGGGAGCTGAGATTGAGTTGAAGCAGGCGCTAGCTGCAGAAACGGTGCTCCAGCGCAAGTTGAAGCCGGTACTTAATTCGTACGACTACGTGGTGATTGATACGCCTCCATCGTTGGGCATCCTTACGGTGAATAGCCTAACGGCAGCCAACAAAGTCCTTATACCTATTTCCGCCGAGTACATGGCCCTTCGTGGTCTGCGGATGCTGCTGGACACTTTAGAGAACGTGCGTGAGGTCACGAATCCGGGCCTGGCGATCATGGGAATTTTGGCTACTCGCTACGACGGGCGGACAATCAACAGCCGAGAAGTGTATGAATACCTCCGCGAATTCTGCAAGCGCGAAGGTATTCATCTTTTCCCCCAAGTAATCAAACAATCGGTCCGATTCGCCGAAGCGCCCGGATATCAAACTCCTCTGGCGCTATGGCGTAAGGAAGTTGATGGGGCGAAGCAGTACCAGAAAGTCGCGGAGGAGGTGATCAATGGCAAAGTCTAAGCGCCCTGCATTCGTATTCCCGGAGCTCGAAAGCCGGGGCCGACACACAATTCTCCGTTCGACTGAACAGGTTTCAGCAGAGGTTAACGCGCTGAATCATGCCAAGGATGAACCCGTAGAGCGCGTAAAAGTGACGTACCGTTTCCAGCACGACGCAGTGGAAGCCGTTGAAGACATACGTCGTATCCTCCGTAGGCAGCACGGGGTTCGCAAGGTGAATCGCGAAGACATCGCACAAGCGGCGGTGCTTGAGGCGTTGCGTGATTTGGAGGCCAACGGGCCTACGAGTTTCTTGGCTCGCGAGTTCGGCGAAACTGGCCCTGAATCCGCCGCAGGCTAACGCGGTTTCCTTTTAGCACTCGACAGTCTACTTTATGGGCTTCATCCGCCCAGGCTAAAGATTGCTCTGTGCTCCTGAGCGGAAGTTGCAGTTAATGGTGAATGCGTGTCCGGTCGGCCGTGTCCAGGGTGATAGTGACAGGGCCATCGTTAGTGATTTCTAAATTCATGTGGGTTTGGAATACGCCAGTCTGAACGGAGAGCCCCGTTGCTTTGAACTGCTCGACGATGCCGGCGAAGCCCGAGGCAGCCGCCTCCGGGGGCGCAGCGTCGGTGAAGCTGGGCCGGCGACCTTTGCGTATGTCCGCGAACAGAGTGAATTCACTTATAAGGAGCAATTCTGCTCGCACATCTAAGGCCGAGCGATCAAAGCGACCTGCTTTATCTGCCGTACCTGGAAAGATGCGGAGGTTCGCAATTTTATCTACGAGATAAGCGGTATCGTCAGGGAGGTCGTTGCGACCAATCGCAATAAGGATAACGAGTCCTTCACCGATCATACCCACGGTGCCGCCGTTTACGATGACGCTAGCTTGGCTGACCCGCTGGATGACGGCGCGCATGACCTTAGTCGGCGGAGGAAGGGCTGCTACTGCTGGTTGAGGTCTCGTTACTGGTACTAGAAAGCGACGATGAGCCCTCATTACTCGTAGACGCTGTGGTTGCCGACGTGCTCGAGTCTGATGACGTGCTCGATGAATCTCCGGACGAACTCGATGATGATCCAGTGGAGGTATTTGCGCCTCCGTTCGATTTCTCTTTTCGCGCGTAGTCTGTTGTATAGAACCCCGAGCCCTTGTAGATAACAGGGGGCGCATGAAATAGGCGCCTAGCAACGTGCTGGCACTTGGGGCATTCGTATTGGGGCTCGCTGTCAAAGCTCTGCCGAACGTCAAATTCGTTCTTGCAGCTGTCGCAACGGTATCCGTAGGTAGGCACTATAAATGTCGCTCCGAGGTTAGCAGTCGAGGCTGTCAACTGCTAATGAAGATACCGGTTCAGGCGTTGAAATGTCAATCACTCCTCACCACAGTGACTAGGCTATCGCTACCATCATTCAAGAGCAGTTGTGGCGC
>CALGTL010000069.1 GCA_937901475.1 uncultured Dehalococcoidia bacterium | reverse complement strand
CGTCGCTAGCCCATACCTGTCCATCGCCTGTGACACCGCTCGTATCCACACCAAAAACCCGAGGAGTCACATCGATTCCTTCCCACTCAGAGAGTTTGACCCCCTCCCCGGAAAGGATTGCTTGCACCGTCGGTTTGCCCGCAACAGTATCTCTGAATGGCCCCCCCACTTCATCGTAGCCGGGGTACATATAGAATTCACATGGCAAAACGATCACTTCATTTTCGTCTTCGTTGCGGTGGACATTCATTGGTTCCCCGCCTTCTTCTACGACGCGTGCCTGTTCATCAAGCATGCGGCGGAACATGATGACTCCCACATCAGTCACCCCCAAGCGCTCAGTCGTTCGGTCGGATACGGGGCCTTGAATGATCCAAGCTACTTGATCTTGTGCAACGACAAAGTCCCGAACAATTTTGCCATTTTCATCGTACAAAGACCGCTCTTCAAACGGTACGTCTAAATCACGCTGAACAGCCTCGCCGGCCTTGTACTGGCGATAATTAGTGATCAGATGCAATGTGGTTGTGTCGTCAATCGGCACGCGGAATTCGAGACCGTGGCTAACTCGCAATATGTTCGGGAACAAAATCGGATGTCCAATTCGCCAGTGGTCACTTTCCTCGGTTTCGTCACCTACAAGCCTGCGTTTGATAACACCATAATCGGTAATTTCGAAAGCTATTTTGCGATGCTCCGCACCACGTGAACCGACCGCCGCATTCCAAGCATCACGCTCTTCTACCGGCTTGATGCGGTTCATGGTCCAACCGCCCCAGTAGCGGTGAAGCCATTGAAAGTGAAGCGGATCGAGGGAATTTTCCTGGCACTGAAGCCAGTTACAGGGAAGTTCCATCGACCAGTGGTCACGCTTGCCGTCCCACGCGAGGACATCCCAGCGTGGGATGAGAGGCGCGGGCTCTGGCCCAAGGTATGCAAAGATCAGTCCACCTAACTCCTGAACCTTGTAAGCCTTAATTTTCACTTTATCTTTAAAGCGACTACCAGCGGGCTCCGAAGGCTGATCAACGCAGTTGCCAGCCTCATCAAACAGCCAACCGTGATAGGCACATCGAATTCCTTCAGGTTCGGGAACACCGTACGACAGATTCGCTTTGCGATGAGGGCATGATGGCTCAATGAGACCCAGCTTGCCGGCCGAACTCCTGAACAAGACTAAATCCTCACCTAAAAGGCGAACCTCTTTAGTGGGTGCGTCGTCGTTGAGAAATGAGCTACCAGTAATGGGGTGCCAGTAGCGGCGCATCAGCTCACCCATTGGTGTTCCAGGCCCCACTTGTGTCAATCGTTCATTTTGTGCTTGCGTAAGCATAAGAACCTATATTCCTTGTACTCGCTATTGGAAAGGCGGGTCTCGGTATAAGAAGAACACGGGCGCAAGTTCTACGCCCAGTTCTTCATATATTGAGAATCATGCCTACTGCGAAGAAGTAGAAGCCGTCTTGAATTCGTAATTCTCGTCTTGGAATGCTTCATCAGGCATATCCGATTTCAGGCCGCGCTTGGCAAGTTGCTCTTCAAAATACTCGCGTATCCATGGCTCTTCATCCGGGTAATTAATATTGGATTCTTTAGAATCACCTGACTCGTCCTCAGCCTTACCGATGAATTGCACCGGAGGATGCAGCGCGAAGTACCGCGCGGCCTTGGTACCGAGGTTGAAGTGCTGGTGGAAATATTGGTCAGGAGGGGTAATGGCACTACCTTCGTGCCAAGGATAGATTTTCTTTTCTCCACCTTCTGGCCACATGATCGAATATCCTTCACCACCAGGTATTACGATAAGGCGGCCAGGCCCATGACGGTGCCCCTTCTTGTATCGCCCCGGCGGGAATACTGACATGTGAGCGGACATCTCTGAACCAGGGACGTACATGGCAATAGATGAGCCACCTGCGCCGCGATTTCCTAGCGAGACAAGTTTGTCCCATGCCAAGAGGTCAGGCCAGAAATTGCCTTTCCAAACCTTGGCTCCAATTTTCCCCCAAGCACTGCCGAAATCTTTTTCGATGTCCGTCGCCTCTGAGAAAAATTCCTGATTGGAATCATCAATCATTGATCCTGAGACATGAGGGTTATTGAAGAAGAAATCCGGATCGGTGATAACCGTCATAGCAAGAGGAAGGTAATTGAAGTGCAGCAGCCGCACAGGCTTGTCGCTCATGTTGCGCAATTCACACCACGCGTTACGGGGAACAACGAACGCGGACCGCTCTCCCCATTCGAAATCACGCTGGGCCTTCGAGATATCGCTGTAAACCGATGCGAATCCCCTCCCTTGCAGGACATAGATGAGTTCATCTACGCCAAGCTTGAACGGCTTCAGTGAAGCCCCCGCGGGGATTTCCTGAACGCGTGCCTCGGTGACGCCATTCATGTCAGTGAATTGAATGAAGGCTGCGTCGCAATCACGCAAATCCCAGTGCCCGAGCTTTAGCTCACGTAGGTCATCGACATAACAATCTTTATAGAGCGGGACTCCCTTGTCAGCTTGGTCTTCAAGCCAGACATCATGGGTGAAGTAACTTCGAGCCATTCTTACCTCCAGGAATTCGCGCGGTTGAAACCGTACGGGCTGTTTGGATTCTACCTCGTTGTTCGGTTTGACAAAAGAAAACCTCCGTAATCCTCTACAGGGCTTCTATGGTACCTAGGTTATAGAGCACGGACCTCCGACATTGCATCATCGATAAACACACCGAAGATCTCATCCGGATCCGCGATTTTGTCGGAGCCTGGCTGGTCAGATCCAAAAGGGGAGTCAATGATTCGAATCGGCACTCCTCCAATCCCAAGAACGGCAGTAACCTCAGCAAGGGCGCCATCAGATAGCTCTACTTTATCTCCTGGCTTCAATGATTCCGCACCCATTACTTTGGAGCTTCCTGGCCTACCATTTTGCGTCGCTCAACGGAGTCTTCGCCCCCGTCTACGCCGCGGTCATTCATGATTGGGCTGTACTTACTTGCCATGCCTTGCCGAGCGAATGGGAAGGCCTGACCTCCCCCGAGCTCGGCACGTTTTGACCAGTGTTCAGTATCCATGCCCAAGTAGACGTTCTTCGCTGCATCTCTGAACGTGTTGATGGGGTCCCCTCCATCCTCGACGATCCGTATGTTCTCTTCGAGCATGCGACGGAACATGATGACTCCCTTGTCGGAGCGCCCCAGAGTTTCTTGGGTGCGATCGGCAATTTCACCCTGGGTAGTCCAGGCTGCAACATCCTGGGAACTGTTCGAGTCGAGAATTTCGAACCTAACACCGCCATCGGGTTTCAGCTCAATCAGCGGAGGGTAGAACATAGGTATGTCCTTGAAATGCTGATCCGCATCCTCTGGCGTTTTTTTGGGGTGGCACATTACCCACCAGTGGCCAGTGTGGGTGTCGTCTAAAGGAACCCGTATCTGGAATGAAGGCCCCACTCCTCGGGCAATTCCAGGAGTGTCTCCAGGGTTTTTCCATGTATCAAGTGCGATACCAGAGCCTCCTTGGCGCAGGAAGTAGGGGAAGACAATTGGGTGTCCTTGCGCCCATTCCGGATCATCATAGCCACCACCTTTTACTAAGCGGCGTTTGATAATTCCATATTCAAACTTATCGAACCCGATTCGGACATTCTCGTAACGAGCACGGGCCTTCTCAGGTTGGCCTGTTACTTTTGCAATGTAGTTGCTCCATTCGCCATGAAGCCACTCTGAGTGAACGGGGTCCAAGGAATTTTCTTGGCATTGAAGCCAATTCGATGGAAGCTCTGTGTAGCCGATATCACGCACCACATTCTCTAATGAAAAAACATCCCAGCTGGGGACCAGCGGCGCAGGAGCTGGGCCGAGGTAAGCAAAGAGCAGGCCGGCTTTGACTTCAACGGGGTAAGCGAGAATTTTGACCTTGTCCTTGAACCGGTTACCAGGCGCTTCGGTCTCTTCATAAGGTTGCTCGATGCAGGCTCCCGTCTCGTCATACATCCAGCCGTGGTAAGGGCAGCGAATGCCATTCTCTTCCGGGATGCCGTAGACCATGCCCATGCGTCGGTGAGGGCAATAATTGTTAACAAGTCCGTAAGTTCCAGAGAGATCCTTATAGAGAATCAGGCTTTCACCTAAGAGCTTGATAGGCATGGTGGCTCGCTCGTTCATCTGAGGTACAGCGGCGATTGGATGCCAGTAACGCCGCATCAACTCACCCCCAGGGGTCCCCGGACCGACACGCGTCAATCTATCGTTTTGCTCTGCAGTTAACATCTGAATTCCTTTGAGTAATCTATCCGGCTATTTCAACTAAAAGCGACTTTCCCACGAAAGGTCGTAAAAACGGTGCCTGCCCAAACAAGAAGGCCAGCGGCGAATCCGATTTTCAGGTTTTCAACTAGGCCAAGCCAAATACCGACCGAGCCGATAAGCATTCCTCCGATCACAATTGCCACTACGCCAATCGTACCGACAGGGCCAGTGGACACGCTAGCAATGCGGGGTAATCCCAAACTTAGGGTACCCCCGAAAGCCAAGTAAACAGTGGCCCCCCAAATAACGAGAGCTCCCAGGAAACTTATTTTTATGCCCTCAACAAAACCAATCCATGCTGCAGCAGCCCCAAGAATCATGAGGGCTACAATCAATGCGGAGAACGCGCCCGTTTGGAAAAAGATCTTACCCTTATTCCGAAGTTCGTCAGGGGGATTAAAGTTCCCACGGAAAACCGCAACAGTGGCCATTCCCCAAGCAGCAATTCCTATCAGAAACGCCATCTCCATGTCTTCGACAAATCCCAGCCAAACACCCATTGCCCCTAGGACAAGGAGTGTAATTATTGCTATTAAATGCATTTGTAATGCTCCTTTGCGTACATTAGCTCATCGCGGCCTTTTAGTCCCGGAAGGGAGAAGCAAAAAGGCGGCGTTGAGGGTCAGTTAGAGTTAGTAATGCTGGTTACAACTATTCTGTCATTGGGAATCCTGCGTCATCGTAAACGTCAGCGGCATGTTTTTGCACCCGTTCCAGGGCTTTGCCCTGGCAAAACATACTGTCCGGGCAACGTAGGATCGGTTACGAGGGGCTGAGTGGTAG
Source organism: uncultured Dehalococcoidia bacterium (assembly GCA_937901475.1). Taxonomy (GTDB): domain Bacteria; phylum Chloroflexota; class Dehalococcoidia; order Lucifugimonadales; family Australimonadaceae; genus CALGTL01. The sequence continues at coordinate 3,110 of CALGTL010000069.1, read as the reverse complement.
GGCAAAGCCCATAATGAGTAACCCACACGGAGCGTTCTGACTCCGTGTAGATTGGTTTGCTCAACCACGTACTCGACGCCGAGACAATGGCGCCTCTATGGCACGAGCATCAATGATTGAAGGGCAATTTTCGCATCCATGCCTAGTTCTTATCTTGTCGGAACAAAAAGAGGCGCTAGCAGCGATGTTAGTAAACATTTGGAGCGGGAGACCGGATTCGAACCGGCGACAACCTGCTTGGAAGGCAGGAGCTCTACCACTGAGCTACTCCCGCTCGAGGGAGTCATTGGCCACAGAAACTTCTAGGACTCGCCTAATCTGCGACTTCAAATACCGCGTCAATGGACACTACTCCGTCAAATGGGTTGCGTCCAACTCCCATCGAAGAACGAGCATGCTTGCCTTCTTCACCATAGAGCGACACCAAAAGGTCGGAGCAGCCGTTAACCACTTGGGCGTACCCATTGAATTCCGACGTGGCCTGTACCATGCCAAATATCTTCACCACGTGGGTGACTTTATCAAGGTCTCCGATGATGCTTTTTACATTCGTCAAGATACGTAGGCATGTTCGGCGGGCTGCTTCGTAGCCATCTTCGATGGTGCAGTCGGCACCCATCACTCCCGTGATGTTGGAGTCATTAGTGCGAGGGCCGACTGCGGAAGTGAATACAAGATTCCCCGAGCGATATCCGACCATGTAACTGCCTGATGGCGCAACGTGCTCCGGTAGTGTTAATCCGAGCTCAGTTAGTTTATCTTCAACCTTTGACATATATCTTTCACTTGCTTGGTTAGCGTTAGGTTTTCTAGGGAGCGCACCCATCATCCTTTTGAAGAGCGTGGCCTAAGTATATCGGTGCCTTACCTAACGATGCGAGGGGGAGATATTGCAATGGGTTGAGGTTTCGTTTCCTTCCCGAACAGGAAAACCATAGCGGCCCCGAGCAAAAGCATTCCTGATACCGTCATGAATGCAAGATTGAAATTGTACGCATCAGCAAGAATCCCAATGAGCAAAGGCCCCATGATTTGACCTAGGTTCTGAAAGAATCCCCAGACACCGAGAAATGAACCTCGCCTGTCTTCAGGGGCTAAGTCCATTGCGTACACCTGTATTGTTCCTGATGCAAATGCCTCTGAAAGCCCAAATGTGACCACTGCAATGGCCGCCATTGTGAATGATGCACCAAGTGTCATGACGTAAACCGACAATGCGGTGACGAACAACCCGAACAATAATGTGCGTTTACGCCCATAGCGATCAGTGACTATCCCTGCAGGCATAGTGGAAATAAGCGCGACTCCTCCCGCGATAGCTAGTAGCAGGCCAATTTGAACCTCGCTTAGGCCACCAACTTCTGAGGAGTGAGGTGGAAATAGAGTCCGGAATACGCCGGTGCCTCCGCCAACCATGCTGACAGTGAAGGTACCAATGGCGAGAGCACAAAAAGCGCGAGTCTTAAACATCGCAAAATCAATGCGGCGCTTCACCCCAGCCAATGGGTGAGGTTTGTTTACACGTACTCGACGAGACTCCTTGATCCACAACACTGTGACAATGATCACCGCCACTTTGCACAACGCGATGAAGAAGAAGATGTATTTCAAGCCAAATACGGCACCGATCAATCCCGCGGCAACGGGCCCTAGCAATAAACCAAGCCTTGAGGAGATTTCTCGAACAGCGACAACGCGCCCTCGAGTCTCTGCACGGGTAGAGTCCGCCATCAAGATATTTGCACTAGTCATCCAGACCGAGATTCCAATGCCGCCGACAATCTCAAGAAGCAGGAATGGCAAGTAACTATCGACGAAGAAGTCACTGGTCATTGCGATTACGTGTAGCACTGCTCCGAGTATGACGAAAGGCTTTCTCCCGTAGCGGTCAGTTAGGAACCCTGTAGCAGGGCTTGTCACCAACCGGGGCATAGCGCTAACAGAAGAGACGATCGCAACTAGGAGGAAAGTTCCACCTATTTCATAGGCGAACAACGGGCGGACCAGCCAAAGCCCGCCCGTACCAAAGCCCCAGAAGAAATACATAAGGAAGACGGGGAAAGTCTGGCGACGGGTTATGTCATAAATGAAGTTACTTCGTGTTTTCAAGTGGTGGCCATGGTTATGTGGTCCTAAGCCTGAGGCGGATGCTAGCACCTTTCACAATAGGTGATTTGCCATAGAATGCCACTATGTCAACCCGGCCACAGAACCCATCCCTAGAGCGCTTTTACCCGGACCGCGTGGCCGGTGCGCACGTCATCGCGTTCGAGGCAGTCGAGTCGACGATGGATATCGCAAGCGAGATCGCCCGCGCTGGCGGAGCGCATGGAACCGTTGTTCGAGCGGGCGTACAACGGAAAGGGCGTGGTCGGTTTGCTCGCCGTTGGGATAGCGCACCGGATGATTCCCTTCTGACATCTACCATTCTGCGTATGCCACCCTTAGATATAGGAGCACCTATTTCCATTGCCGGAGCGGTCGCGGTGCATGACACAGTCAGGGAGCTTCTTGGTATTTCATGTGGGCTTAAATGGCCTAATGATGTTCATGTGAACGGCATGAAAATTGCCGGAGTCCTCACCGAGTCACAAGTTATGACTGATGGCACGGGCTTTGCTGTACTTGGGGTAGGTCTCAATGTGAATCTGTCCCCTGAGTCGTTCGCAGGGATCGCTGAAACTGCCACGAGTTTGGCTAGAGTGAGTGGAGAATTATTAGATTTGGACCGCGTCGAAGAAACAATGTTCCGGAGGCTGGACGAAGTGCTGTCAGCGATGTCCGATGATGCAGCGAAGTTGATTCAGAGATGGAAAACCCTCCTCACTACGATCGGGAAACGAGTGGAACTCAGCACACGCAATGGCGCGCTAATAGGTGTGGCAGAGAACGTGGACAGCCAAGGTGCGCTTCTCCTGCGCACAGCAGATGGCACAGTGCATCGAATGTTTGAAGGAGACGTCACGCTGCAGGGGTAGGGGCTCGTTCTGCTAAAATCTTACCCTCGGCATTCAAGAGCTATGAAAATTTGAGCTTGGAAGCCCAATAAACAGATTTGGTGTACTCCGTGAAGACCGCTCGTGACTACTCACCGTCCTTATGGCGACGGC
>CALGTL010000068.1 GCA_937901475.1 uncultured Dehalococcoidia bacterium | reverse complement strand
AGGCTACAAGGCGCTGCACCAAATGCCTTTCGGGTTCAGAAAGTTTGTGATTGAGATCTTTGAGGTCATTTGAGAAATCAACTTCTTCGACGTTCCATGTATTGCGTATTCCGTTTTTATACATTTCATAAAAATCGGGGTACAACATTGGCCTAAGAGTGAGGTTGAATCCAGGGTCGAGTATTGCCATTGTGGGTACCTGTTCCAGTGAAAGTGATCGGGTGAGCGCGCCGCCATTTCGAGAAGACAAAAGTTCTCGCAATTTAGATTCACGCATAAATCAAATGGCGATGAAAGCTATGAGGTCGATTTATCGACGCGCCTCGGCAATCACATTGACTGCCAAGGCTTTGTTGATACGCCTACTGACAGGCCTCGCAGTTTTCCGGATTCTCCAACGAACAGGCAAGCGCTTCTTCGTCGGTGTAGACCTTTTCCACTTCCGTGGCTGTCAATGTTGTCTGTAGTATCCGGGTCGCAGGGCGAGACCTTAGATAATACGTCGTTTTTATACCGACCTTCCATGCGTAAAGGTACATAGAAGAAAGTTTGCCAATGGTTGGTGCTGCCATGAACAGATTCAACGATTGTGATTGGTCAATGAATGGCCCGCGAGCGGCTGCCATATCGATTAACGCCTTCTGCGGGAGTTCCCAAGCGGTTTGATAAAGATCTTTCAAATCCTGAGGGATTTCCTCAATGTGCTGGATAGACCCTTCCTCCGCTTTGATTTTATTCCGGACCGCTTCGGTCCAAAGCCCAATGGCTTTCAAGTCTTCAACTAGGTAGTTGTTAATTTGAAGGAATTCCCCAGAAAGGGTTTCGCGTTTGAAGAGGTTTGAGACCTGAGGTTCAATGCACTCATATGCACCACTGATCGAGGCAATGGTGGCTGTGGGTGCGATAGCGATGAGCAGTGAGTTACGCAGACCGAATTTTGAGATGCGCTCTTTGAGGGCTCCCCATTCGGGCTTAGACGGCGTTACTCCCCAGAAGTCGAACTGGAGGTCGCCTTGGGATGCGCGGGTATCCAAGTAAGTCTCATGAGGACCATAAACCTCGGCTAAATCGACCGAGGTTGTGAGTGCCCAGTAGTAAATCTCTTCTTGTATCCGGGCCGCTAGCTCGGCAGCTTTCGGGTCATCGAAGGGAAGGCGCATCTTGAACAGGACATCCTGGAGACCCATGACACCAAGCCCAACAGGACGCCATTTGCTATTTGAGTAGCCAGCAGCGCTGGTAGGGTAAAAATTAATATCAACGACGCGATCGAGGTAACGAACTGCGGTCCGAACAACTTCTCCAATTCGCTCAAAGTTGAATTGCCCATCCTCGACAAAATGCCCAAGGTTGACAGACCCGAGATTGCAGACGGCAGTTTCCTCGTTGCTAGTGACCTCCAAAATCTCAGTGCAGAGGTTGGAAAGGTGAATTACATTCTCTGGCCTTAGCGTCTGGCTGGATTTCCGGTTAGAAGCATCCTTGAACGTCATCCATCCGTTTCCGGTCTGAGCGAGCGTGCGCATCATTCGAGCGTAGAGGTCACGTGCGGGAAGCTGGCGCTCATACTTTCCTTCGGCTTCAGCTTTGATGTAAATTCGCTCAAATTCATCACCGTAAGTATCGACGAGTTCAGGCATGGTCTTCGGGTCGAAAAGCGACCACTGTTCATTGTTCTCCACTCGACTCATGAATAGGTCAGGCACCCAATTTGCCAAGTTTAAATTGTGAGCGCGCCGAGCGTCGTCTCCAGTGTTTTCACGAAGGTCGAGGAAATCCTCAATATCGTTGTGCCAAGTTTCCAGGTAGACGCAGGCGGCACCTTTACGTTTGCCCCCTTGATTGACCGCCGCTACCGATGAATCCAGGGTTTTGAGCCAAGGCACTACCCCGTTTGACTGTCCATTAGTTCCTACAATTAGAGATCCTTGGGAACGGACGCGAGAGAAAGAAACGCCAATACCGCCTGCAAATTTGGAGAGTTTGGCAACGTCCGTGTATTTGTTGTAGATCGATTCAAGGTCATCCTTGGGCGAATCTAGCAAATAGCAAGAGGACATTTGAGGGTGCCTAGTTCCCGAGTTGAAGAGCGTTGGTGAGCTCATCATGTAGTCGAGTTTGGACATCAATGTGTAAAGATCGATGGCCTCGCTGGGAGACTCTGCTAGTCCACATGCGACACGCAAGAAAAAATACTGAGGAGTCTCTAGCGATTCCCTGTTCTCAGGGTGCTTCAGCAGGTAGCGGTCATACAGCGTCCGGACGCCAAAATACTCAAATAATTTATTCCGATCGGAATCGATTGCGTCATTGAGCTTACGACTGTTGACGTTGACGAACGCTGCCACATGGTCAGCGATGAGGCCGAGCGAATGGCCAGCTTTAACCGATTGAGAGAAAGAATGGATGTCTTGGTTCTGAACTTCTTTCTCGACATAAACGGAAAGTAACCGAGCCGCTAGCTTCGAGTACTGAGGCTCCTCAGCAATTAGAGATGCTGCTGTGCGGATAGACAATTCGTCTAACTCTGCGGTCGTGGCACCGTCATAGAGCCCGCTGATTGTTCGTGTCGCTATGCGTAAAGGATCGATTTCGGGTAATTCACCGGCTGATCGTTCAACAGCACGCACGATTTTCATCACGTCAGCAGCTTCAAAGGAGCCGCTACGCTTGCGCACCTGCATAGCAATCGCAGGAGGAGCCGATTCGTCGCTCGTGTTTCCTGGAATCGTAGGTGCAGTTGTTATTGGTGTGTACGTCATTCTGAAGTCCTCTTGCCCTCGGACCGATATATGCCCGAATCGGCGATTGCGCGCTTTGAATAAAGAGCAACGAGGGCGGATTACACACCCCTCATGTTGGGGTGTCAATACGGTTTAACACAATATATTGTAGCAGTTTATGTGTTTACGATTGACTCGCTTAGGCTTGTACTGGCCAAATCCTGCATCGTCACCTGCTTTAGGCAACATCCTGTGCTAACTTTTCCGATCATGCAAGGAGCAGTTGTCTATCGTGTAAAGAGGGTAAATTGGCTACGGGGACTTGTTGAAAGCGATGTGGGCATCGCCGGTGATGGCAGTAAGGAAGCCCGCCTCGCAAGCCGCTAGGTAGTAATCCCATGTCCGAATGAAGTATTCGTCGTAGCCCTGTGCACGCGCGCTGTCGATATTGGCCCAGAACCGTGCGCGCCACTGATGCAGTGTGACAGCGTAATCGCGTCCGATGTCATAAGAAGTGTCCATCACTAGACTTGTGTGTGCGTTGACTCGTTCGATTTCTGCTAAAGACGGTAGCACTCCGCCGGGGAAAATATACTTTTGGATCCAATTGATACCTGTTTTTTGGGCTTCGAATGCATTGTCAGGGACAGTGATGACTTGCATGGCAATTCGACCGCCCGGCTTGAGAACGGATGAGCATTTGAGGAAAAAAGTTTCAAAATACTCAACCCCAACGGCCTCGAACATTTCTATCGAAACAATTTTGTCGTATTCACCGCTGATATCACGGTAATCGATGAGTTGAACATCAATCAATTCCGTGAGGCCTGCGTGATGAATCCGTTCAGTGGCGAGGTCGAATTGCTCTTTAGATATGGTGACAGTGGTTACGTGGCACCCGTAGGTACTTGCTGCGTAAATTGCGAATCCGCCCCAGCCGGTACCGATTTCTAAAACATGATCCTGTTTAGAAAGCTGAGCAAGTTCACTGAGTCGACGGTATTTATTGTTTTGCGCGTCTTCCAGTGAGTCCGACTCTTGTTGGAAGACTGCGCTGGAATACGTCAAGGTTTCGTCAAGGAAAAGCGAGAAGAAAGCATTACCCAAATCGTAATGCGCGTGGATGTTTTCCTTGCTCCCTTCAATGGTGTTCGCGCGGCGGCGGTGGCGCTTAATGTTCTTGGCGCGAGAAACCACACGCATCAATCCTTTGTTAAGGTCTACAGCCTTTCGGTTTTCGATAGCTAAGGACAGGAGCTCAACCATGTCCGGAGAATCACAAAGGCCGGCTTGATATGCCTCTCCAAAGCCAATTTCTCCGTTGAGCATGAACTGAAGGAAGAATGATTTGTCCAGTACCCGCAAAGTTCCTTCAGGGCCGGGATTCCCTGAATTGAGGGTTTTGCTTGACCCGTCCGGAAACTCAACTACGAGCTTCCCTACTTTGAGCGCGCTCAAGCCTTTCATTAAGACCCAGCGAGCAAACGTATCGCCGATCACGTGACCGGCGCTATTAACAAAACCCATCGAGTCACCCGTGGCCTGAACGGAATTAAAGAACCTGTTGGTTGTGAGCGCTAATTTCTACTACGCAGCGGTCTCGCCAGTAATCGACCGAACGTCAATCTTGTTGGAAATGAAGGTACGCATCCTGGAGCGAATAGTCTCATAGACTCCTGTATGGAAGCGTATAGCACTATCGGGCTTGCCAATCCACTTGGCCGGCTTCGGAAGCCCCACTCTCTCCAAGATAGCCTCGCCTAGTAAGCCATAGCCCGCTCCCCCCAGTCGGTTCATAGCACCACGAACAAAACGAGAAGGGAATGGACCAATCGGGTACTCACGAGCAACCGCCATCTCGACGATGAGCTTCCCGGAGCGCTTCATGTCGCCTGCGCTTTCGCTGAAGTTTCGCACGAGCTCCTTGGCCACATGGTTGAAGTCAACGTGGAGTTTTTGCATCCAAGTAAGGGCGAGCGGCCCGCAGTCTGGGACGAGCTGAGTTCCTGGCATTTGGAAAGTTGATAGCGACTTAGCGACGAGCTCAATAAGCTCTGGGTTCTCTTCAACCTGCAAGGCCGTCATCCCGCGATACCAGACCGTATGTAAGGTTTCGCGCCGCTTCACCATGTTGGCGAAATAAGCGGCCTCAGGGGCTGCTGGCCTCAAGAGGTTTGCGAGAAGGCCGTGCCAGTTATCGGTTAGGTACTCCTGAACGGTGCCAAATGTTGTCAATTCGACAGGCGTTATCCCACAGCAATGCGTGTAGACGCGTTCTTGAAGCTCTCTAATTTGCCGGTCAAGTTCTTCTTCTGTGAAACCAATGGTTCGCAGCATCATGTAATACGGAAGAGTATGAGTGTACTCGTCAGGAACCCACACCTTCTCATTGAAGCGTGCGAGCCAGGTTGCGTTGTACTTGTCTGCGCCTTCCTGAAATACGGCAGCGTAGGAGTCGGTGCCACACTCCGTTAGCATTGCAAGGCGAAGCATTTTGACAAAGTCTTCTTCAGTAATTGCTTCAGGAAGAGCATTTATGACGGCTTTGACGTCTAACTGCCCGGGCATTTGCTCCATTTCCTTGGTGTTAATCATACGACCAGGGCGGGCGATGATTTGATCCACCATGGCTTCTAATTTGGGGGCCGCCGTGGCTGGCAAACTGTACGTAGAACTGCCGCTCATCGGGGTGCTCCTTTTTGAATAACTGTTTGTACGTTCCAACTGAGTAACATTAAATGCCCTTTGCCTGCCAACATTAAACCGTTACCACTCCTCGTTAAAGGAGCTCCTAAAGTATAACAGGAGAGACAGCGGCATTGAATCTAGAGGATGGGAATATAGTTGTCTACTAAAGTAGGTGACGGAAATCCCACCATTAGTGGCGCTAATGGTGGGATTTCCTCGTTAAGGTCCCCGCTCAGATGTAGGTGTAGGAGGAAACCCATCTCTAGGAACAGCGGGGCCAGTAAAGGTAAATTCGACGCATGGCATTTGGTCCATGATTCGCCGGGCTAAATAGAATGGGCCCCACCAAGGAAGATGCAATTGACTGTTCATTTTGATTGCCATAATTAGCCATCCGAACACTCGCTGTTCGGCTCCGGGCCGATTGGCCCAGCGACTCAGAAAAGCAAGGAGAGGCGTGGTGCGTTCCTTTCTTTTTGTTATAACGCGTGCCACTGCAGGAATGTCGTAGTAAACCCGATTCTCAACAGTGTGGACGGTCGCTACCGGGTTCGCTCGGGCATTGGCAACCCAATCACGGGCACCTGGGTAACCAGAAACAAAAATTTGATTATCTCCTGAGATACTGGGCGCCCACACGAAAGTGGATTCTGTGGTACGAGGGATGCCGCTACGGCGCCCGAGTACGGTGAAGCGTATGAAGAAATCATTAGCAAGAGCGTTATTGAGATCTTCCGGTATGGGGTGTCGAGGGGTGTCAATCATCAAGTCAAATCATATCAATTAATGATTACTCTCAATAGAGAAGTGCTTTGGAGAATGTCAGGGACTATGTAGTAGCGAATCACAACGCGGTAAGGGGGGGGCAGAGAGGACCGCGAAAGCTTGATCCTGATTTATTGCCTGCTGCAGCAATATTAGCGGCGACTCAAGCAGGGGGTTGGGAGTCATTGGAATGAAACAAACCGGATGCCATCTATAGCCGCTCGCCGTCGCTGCGGGCTAATCTCAAATTCAAATTGAGATACCCCCGTTAATTGTTAGTGCGAGCATCACGTAGAGCGGGAAACATCGTACGCAGCACGATGAGCATAAAGATGCCACCCATAGCCATTAAAGAGACTGCAAGTCGTGGGCCGAATAACTCTGCTACGACTCCCATTACGGTCATCCCAATAGCTTGGAACCCTATGCCAAGAACAATAGCCCCCATGGCTTTACCGCGTTGCTCTGGTGCCACTGCCTCAAGCGGGATTACCGGCTGCATGGTCGCGAACCCTGCGAGGCCTATTCCCGCAAAAAACATACAGATGAATGCCAAGAGATACCACGGCGACCAGGCGAAGCCTGCCGTGCTCACCATGAGAATCATCGATCCGCCTATATAAACATTGCCGTGGCTGGAAGGCTGTGCCCACGCAAGGAAGATCGCGCCAGTCAATGCTCCTAGGCCAAGCCCGCTCAATAGCAGCCCAAACCCTAGTTCCCCTGTCCCCAAAATATTCCTTGCGATAACGGGGACCATTTGCATGAAAGGCCACCCAAAGAAATTGAAGGCGATTGTGACTAGAACTGCGCCCAAGAGTACGCGATTCGTGCGCAAGAGGTTCAGTGAGTCCTGAATCTGCGCACGTGGTGACCCGCGATTGACAACCGCTGACGTTGCGCGAGGTAAATTGCGAATGCTGAGAACGAACGAAATCGCCCCCACTGTGAGTAAGCAAATCAGAATGTAAGCGCCGTGGAACTCAAAGAACCGGATTACGGCAGTGCCAAGTAACGGTCCGATCATATTAGTCCCCGTTACGAGTCCCGCATCGAGCGAAGTCGCGTTTGTTAGCGCTCGCCCTGTGAAAATATCTCCTAACAGCGCTCTGCGCGATGCGTAGTCGAGCGCCCAAGTGGTGCCCGTGATGAAAATGGCGACATGTGCATGCCAGTATTGCCCCATGCCCGTGAGCAAAATACCAACCATAACCACGGCAACAGTTAGATTCGAGGCCTGCCCTATTGCCATAAGGCGTGGGCGGCTAAACCGGTCTGACAGCCCCCCTGCCGTGAGACCAAAAATGAACATTGGTGCAATGCGACTCACCCCGACTAACGCGACCTGGAATTCGGAATCGGTAAGAGTAAGCACGAACCATGAAAGTACTGCGAGCTCCATCGTACGGTACACATAATAAAAACCACCGAATGCGAAAATCTTACGGAATGTAGGGTTCGCTAGCGCACTGAAAGTCCGCTTAAAGGCTCCCTGGCTCGAGAGGGAGGCATGAGTTGATTGATTAGGGAGGTGAGTCAATAAATGATGTCCTCTACCTATTCTATAGGGTGCGTTCCTAATCAGCGGGTACGTTCCTAGTGCATGTTTAGATTTATGCCTGAACATTTTCTAAGACATTATCCGATTTAATTGATAGGTGATGGTAAAAAGAACATACGCAAGATTTGCTGGACACTCGTGAAAGCAGGTTTGTACCATGAGCCGACCGTGAACGGATTTGCTAACTAAGAGGTTGAAACGATGCTGAAGGCTTGTTTGGTGGGAGCGGCCGTGACATTGGCTCTGATAGCGGTACCGGTGCTTCATTTTATTACGGGATTGCCATCTGCATTCATTGGTGGCTACCTGGCGGGATCACGGGCGGAAGCTACGCCTGGTCGAGCGCTTATGATTGGTGGGTTCATGGCTGTTCTACTGGTCGCTCCGGTGGCTGGAGTTTTATTTCTGATGTCTCTTTTCTGGGGATTCGGTACCACTGCTATTGCAGTGG
>CALGTL010000067.1 GCA_937901475.1 uncultured Dehalococcoidia bacterium | reverse complement strand
CTCCACGCGATTCCGTGCCACGACCGTTGAGGAACTCGACCCAGGCCAGTATGTCGTGCATGTTGACCACGGCATTGGCCGGTTCGTTGGCACGGTCAATCGTGGTGGAGCCGATGCAGAGAACAGCACTAACGAGCCGAACGGCTTTGTAGCTGATGCCAATCGTGAGTACCTGGTGCTTGAATACGCGGAAGGCGACCGCCTCTATGTGCCCATGGAGCACCTTGACCGCATTTCGCCGTACGTAGGTGGTGATGAGGCGAATCCTTCACCTACGCGACTGGGCACGCAAGAGTGGACGCGCGCCATCACAAGGGCGCGCGAGTCAACTCAGAAACTGGCGGTCGACCTACTCGCACTTTACGCCCAGCGAGAGATGGCTCAGGGATTCGCCCACACACTGGATACGCCGTGGCAACGGGAAATGGAGGATGCCTTTCCCTTCGTGGAAACTCCTGACCAAGAGGTCGCTATCAACGATGTTAAGGAAGACCTCGAAAGCCTCAAACCCATGGACCGGCTGGTTTGCGGCGACGTCGGATATGGCAAAACAGAGGTGGCGTTAAGGGCTGCTTTCAAGGCCATTATGAGTGGTAAGCAGGTCGCGTTGTTGGTGCCCACTACTGTCCTCGCGCAGCAGCACTTTGTAACTCTAAGTGAGCGTCTCAAGCCGTACCCGATTAAGGTTCAGATGCTGAGTCGCTTCCGTACACCCAAAGAGCAAGACGAGATCATTGCGGGCCTCGCTTCAGGCGACGTGGACATCGTCGTCGGGACTCACCGTCTAGTGCAGAAAGACGTGTCTTTCAAAGACCTTGGTCTCGTCATCATCGATGAGGAGCACCGATTTGGCGTTGGCCATAAGGAGCGAATGAAGGAGATGCGACAGGAGGTAGATGTGCTTACGCTCACCGCTACACCTATCCCACGCACGCTGCATATGGCGCTAGCTGGCATACGTGATATCTCAACGATAGAGACTCCACCGGAAGAGCGCCTACCCATAAAAACATACCTCGCAGAAACGTCAGATAACTTGATTCGTGAAGCGATCTTGCGTGAGCTCGATCGTGAAGGACAGGTCTATTTCTTGCATAACCGAGTTAAAGACATTCACCTGACCGCCGACCATATCCGGATGCTTGTGCCTGAGGCTCGCGTGATCATCGGCCACGGCCAGATGCAGGAAGACGACTTATCGGACGTGATGGAGCGATTCTCTGACGGTGAAGCGGACGTCCTCGTCTGCACAACCATTATCGAATCTGGATTAGATATTCCTGCAGCAAATACCATGATTGTTGAGCGCGCCGGGAATTTTGGGCTGGCTCAGCTTTATCAACTTCGTGGTCGGATTGGACGCAGCTCGCAACGTGCATACGCATATCTTTTGGTCGACCGCGGACGCCGACTCACTGAACAGGCCCAGCGTCGCTTGCAGACCATCGTTGCTGCCACTGAGCTAGGGGCCGGATTCCGGATCGCCATGAAAGACCTAGAGATTAGAGGTGCTGGAAACATCCTCGGTGCCGAGCAGAGCGGACACATCCACGCCATCGGGTTCGATTTGTATACGCGCCTCTTGAGCCAGGCCGTCATAGAACTTCGCGCCGCTACTGGAGATGGCCCTGCGTTAGAACCGGAGGTTGGTGATCCCGTCATTGACCTCGGTTTGCCAGCGTCTATCCCGGAAAACCTCGTGCCGCACATGCCTACACGCATGGCCATGTACCAGCGCCTTGCAAAAGCGCAAACGCTTGAAGAGATTGACGAGTTGCCCCGGGAATTCGAAGAGCGCTTCGGGCACCAGCTACCAGATGCTGTGCATCACTTGATTTATGGAGTGCGCGTGAAATTAGCCGCCCGCGATGCGCGAGTAGCCTCGATTGCCCGAGGGGCAAACCGGATCACATTGAAATTGATAGACCAAGTGGGGGGCGCCCGAATCCCGTTAGAGCGAGCGTTGGGTCATCAAACATCGGTAGGCAATCAACAGATTCATATCCCGCTAGGGGAAGGAGACATTCCCTGGGGCCAAGCACTACTTGAAGTGCTCACTCTGCTTATTGACTTCCAACGACGTTTGCCAGAGATGGTAGAGCATGGAGCTTCCGACTGAGGCCGAGCGCGCTAGTTGTTGCTGCCGCCGCCGCCGCCGCCGCTGTTCCCACTACCACCGCTATTGTTGGATTGAGGACGTTGGCCACCGCCGCTTCTCCGACCTGACCCACGTCGATTACCGCCACCACCGCCGGAGCGTTGGCGAGCGGAGTGCACCTCAGGAGGGAGTGCAAGCGGTGTTGCCGACCCACGAAGGCCGTAGAGCAACTCGGCTTCGCCTGGCTCTAGGGCATCAGCTTCTTCTTTTAGCTTGAGGATGGCCAGCATCAAAGCCTTGTTTTCCTCTTCAAGTTGGGCGAAATAGACCTGGTAAGCCATTGGATATCCCGTCTGTTGCAAGAATGGTGGGGGCAGCGGCGTGTGCGTACTCTCGCTGGCTGCGACTCTAGATTACCACATTGAGCGATGTTACCTGCGAATTAGCAGATGCTACGCGCTGGCATTCAGCCGTTGCACGCAAGCAGGAACTTCGCTGAGATTCCTGACAATCGGGTAGTCCCCTGGAGGGGTGCTGCCTGCGTCCCTTTGCAAATAGAGGGCCTGGAGCCCCGCACTTGCTGCACCGAGCACGTCAGATTCATAGCCATCGCCGACGTGGATTGCTGCGCTAGCTTCCACGCCAACCTTGCGAAGCGCCGCCTCGAACATCGCAGGATGAGGCTTCGCGACCCCAACTTCCTCGCTTGATACCGCCGCTGTGACTAGCCCTGCTATTCCCATGCGTTCAAGGTAGCTAGGAAGGTCAGCTCCCATGTTTGAAATCACTGCCAAGCTGTACCCCATGGTGCGTAATTCTTCTAATGTTGAACGCGCATCTGGGAACAGAATCAAGTCTTTCGAAGCAGAGCGCACCCGTAGCCAGATAGCTCGCGCCGTCTCAAGCGGTACGTCGTAGCCGGCCGTCTTTAACAGAGTATGCTCAAACTTGGTGAGGAAGGATTCTCGCTGCTCTGGCGTTCGG
>CALGTL010000066.1 GCA_937901475.1 uncultured Dehalococcoidia bacterium | reverse complement strand
GATTCCGCTGCTACCGGGCGTGCGTGAACTAGCGGACCGTGCGTTCTCCGGCGGCACACGTCGCAACTATGAGGGGTCGAGCAAGGTAGTTCAATGGCATGAAAACCTGTCGCTCGAGGATCGACTTATCCTTTGTGACGCACAAACCTCAGGAGGACTCGTCCTTAGCGTGGCCTCCGATAAAGCCGACATGCTGATATCAGAGCTTGCCGCTCGTGGAGTCACTGGCGTGGTCATCGGCGACGTGATTGCCAACTGGGGGGTTGAGATTGAGGCAAACCCCTAGGTCTTCTTCAAAACTATAAGTACGGGCCGCGTGCCCTCGGAGACGAAAAGTGGAGATTCCCAGCAAATACCGAAAAGCGATGTTGGAGCACGCCGCAGAAGATCACCCCAATGAAGTTTGCGGGATGCTCGGCGTGCTTGATGGGAAAGTCATGGCGCATTACCGGATTAGTAATGCCCACCCTAGTCCCTATAGGTATGAGATGGATGCTAAAGAGCATTTCATGACTCTTCGGGAAGTGGAAGACGCAGGCTGGGAGCCAGCTTTCTACCACTCTCATTCCCACTCACCTGCGGCCCCATCGGATACTGACATCCGGTTGGCGACTTACCCTACTAATTTCTACCTCATCGTTTCCCCCTGCGAATTCGATGGCAACAGCCAGAAAATTAGTGATAACGCCCAGGTTCGATCTTTCCTCATTGATGACGGCCAGGTAACTGAAGAGCCTGTGGTTATCACTGCGCACCCGTTGGTACGTTACATCAAGGGATTCTTCATCCGTAGCAAAAGAGTAGGCGTCCTCTAGTCACTCGGTGCCTGAATATGGCGTAGTTGGCTCTTTTAGCCTGGATTGAATCAGGCTTGTCTCAAATCGATCTTAGCTTGAGGCGGCCAAGAAGGTCATAGCCCTCGCTTTATCACATCTCTGACGGGCGAAGTGAATTAGCTGCTCGGCTTCGTAATTGCTTGAGGTGCCCAACGAAATCTGTCGTTGCCATCTCACGCTCAAGCACATAGTGGATTGATACCTCTAGGATCCGCTCCAACTCATCACGTAGAGTTGGAGACAACCTCACTTGTACGGCATCTACCATCGTAGTACGACCATAGTGGCGCAGTATTTTCAAAGCGTTCAAGGATAGTGGTAACACCTGTCCCATCGGTACGCCGCATGTATCATCAACGACGCCTCCCAGCCCTGGAGCGAATCGATGATGTTCTGGGGTGATTTCAGATCCACATATTTGGCAGTTCGCCAGCTCAGGCATATAACCTGAGTCTTCCAGCAGTCGCAGCTCGGTGAAGCGCGCCACGCCGTCTATCGACTCTCCCCTGTCGAGTGCTCTTAGCGCATCTAGCAGAATCGTGTATGCCCCTTGATGGGGTAATGCATCGGGGAGCAGTGCGTCTGCTAGCTCCATGATGTAGAGGCCCGTCGCGATGCCACTCAGGCTGGCCTTGAGCGCTCCGAAACTTTCAATCGACTCTGCACCAGTCACTACGTCGATGTGGTGACCCAGCGCTAGTGTTAGATGTACATGATTGAATGTATCAAGGTGTCCACCGAGTCGACTCGTGATTCGCCGAGCGCCACGAACAGTGACTGGTAGCTTACCCAGGTTAGGGGTCAAAATAGTTATGAGGCGGTCCGCTTCACGCATAGAGCGACTCCGCAGCACTAGTGCCTCGGTTTTGTAGCTACGCGGACGCTCTCCATCAGCGGGCCGTCGGATTGAACTATCGCTCTGTTCGGTCATCAGACGTAGTCTACAATTTGTCACGCACAGGTGAGAGGTTTAAATGACTATTTCAGGGGTCGAGATTCAACGCTGTCGCTGGCCTAACGATGAATTGATGGTCCTATACCACGATCTAGAGTGGGGGGTACCCACGAGGGACGATCGAGTCCTCTTTGAGTACCTGTCACTTGAGATCGTACAGGCGGGGTTGTCTTGGCGCACTGTGCTCCATAAGCGCACCGAGTTCAATAAAGAATTTGAGAGCTTCGACCCGATTTGCGTAGCGTCCTACGGTGAGGCTGAAGTTGAGCGCATGATGGGTAACGTAGGCATTATCCGTAATCGACTTAAACTCAAAGCCATAATCACCAACGCCCAGCGATTCCTGGAGGTCCAGCAAGAGCACGGGACCTTTGCTGACTACCTCTGGGGATTTACGGGAGGAGGGCCGTTGCCACGCCAATCACCGTTGATCGAAGACATGATTCCAGGTACCACAAAAGAATCAGATGCACTGGCTAAAGATCTCAAGGCGCGAGGCTTCAAATTCATAGGCTCAACTATCGTCTATGCCTATATGCAATCGAGTGGCATCGTCAACGACCACGTCACCGGATGCTTCCGCGCACCGGATTAATGAACACAGGCCTAGCTGCTTAACATCTCATCAATGAATTCGTTGATCTTCGCCTCAGTGAGCAATCCGCTCCAGGTTTGTAGCAAGCTACCGTCCGCATGGATGAAGAAGGTCGTGGGCATTCCCACTAATCTGAAATCGCGGACAATACTTTCGTCGAAAGTCGTACCTACGGGGTAACTGATCCCTAGGTCAACTAACAACCGCTTAGCATCTTCCCGGGAACCTAGAAACTGCTGTGGGCCAATATCTATCCCGACGATTGTGACCTCGCCGCCTCTTTGGTCAAAGACGCGCTGGATGTCTGGCATCTCTGCTCGACACGGTGGGCACAGCGCCGCCCAGAAGTTAAGTACCACCGGCTTGCCCTGGCTCACCAACTCAGACAGATGTACCTCTTCGCCCCCGAGTAAGTCAGCCCGCTGATAGGCAGTAATTGTCATATCCGGCAATTCGAGATTAATTTTAGAGTTCGTAGAGGGACCTTCCGAGCTAACAGAAAATGTTGGTGGCTCTGTGGTATCGACAACGGTGCCGCCGCATGCAGCGAGAAGCGCGGATGACGCGATAACCAATGCGATAAGCCTGGTCTTTTGGGGATTCTTTCGATTGTCTTCAGTCATATCCATCCCCGTGATTGCCGGTTAGCGATTCCAATACTTAGTCTTTTGAATATTACGCTGTCGGTGCGGGTTAGCGTTCAATAATATTTTTTTGGTCAAAATACAGCAAGCGATGGCAACTGTTTTGCGTTGTCCTTACTCACTAGCGTCGATGGACATTCGCCCTGCGTGTACACTCCTTGTGTCTGGGAAGGCCTTCCCTTGGTTCATCTTGACCAGGCAGGTCATGTCAGGAGTTCTTGTGGGAATCATTGTCACATTAGTCGGTGGATTTGGAGCGGTCTTAGCATTCGTAGGGGCTTTGACGGCACTGTTCGCTGGCGGCATAGGCTTTTCTACGGGTGTCGCCGACGCAGAGTCTTTCACAGTGAGAGCTATCGGCGGTCTGTTCGCATCATTCATCGGCGTCGCTGGTGCGCTAACTGCCCGGAGCCGACTACGGCTTGGCGCTAGTTTTTTGATCGCTTCAGCGGTCATTGGACTCTTCCTGACTTTCTGGTTCTACCTTGCAGGAGCCGTAATGCTCTTGGCGTCGGCGACGATGGCTCTGTGGCCTTCCAGCGAGTCGACCGAGGGGATTTAGAATAAACAAGCATCACCGTAAACACGGAGGCCCACGATGGCTAATCAACCTGTCGCGCAGGTAGTTAAATACACCTTTTATAAGGTCGCCTCTGAGTGGCGCCGCCTCTCGGAGGAAGCCCGGGCCGAGGACAAGCGTGAATTAGCGGTAGTCCTCGACAGCGCTGAAGGTATGATGCTGCGTACCTACAGCCTCATGGGTATGCGAGCCGACGCCGACATTATGGTTTGGACGGTGAGCGCGGATCTCGAACATGTCCAGGCGCTCGCAACGCGGGTTGCAGCTACTCACTTAGGCAGCTACCTAGAGACAACTACTTCGTACCTAGCCATGACCCGGCACTCCATGTACCTGGATGAGCACGATCATGAAGGTGGGGAGAACCGAACGCGCATACGACCTATGGGTCGTCCCTACTTATTCGTTTACCCCTTCATAAAGACCCACGGCTGGTACCAGCTCTCCATGGAGGAGCGCCAGCGCATGATGAATGAACATTTTGAGGTTGGCCACAAATACCCTGAGGTGAAGATACATACTACATATTCTTACGGCCTTGATGACCAAGAATTCGTGCTCGGCTTCGAGACCGACAACCCCGCTCAGTTCATGCAATTGGTTATGGATCTTCGCTTGGCAGAGCAACGCCCCTATACAGAGCGTGATGTGCCGATCTTCAGCTGCCTCTTGGGGTCGACCGAGCAAGTTCTCAACAGCCTCGCCGGGTAATCGACTCTTCCCTGCTTGATTTTGGATAACAAAAACCAGCCGGCCCAAGGGTCGGCTGGTTTTTGTTTATTCACCTGATGCTGAAGCTAGCTCGGGTAGCTGAAGTTTTTATTGAGTTCGATGGACTCTTTTTCAGCGGCAGGAACGGCATCCTCAGAGTAGATTGCGGTGACCGGGCATACGGGCTCGCAGGCTGCGCAGTCAATGCATTCTTCTGGATTTATGAAGTACTGCCGATCACCTTCGTAGATGCAATCAACTGGGCAAACATCTACACAGGCTGCATCTTTAAGGTCGACGCAAGGGGAAACGATTATATAAGTCATCCTGAGCGGATCCTCCCTCGATTTTCACTCTCTACCGAGTGCCTTAGTGGCACCGCATGAAGAGTAGCGTACCAAACAGCATTGCGCTTGAGAACACAAAATCGCGCAGTTATTTTGCGGCTACGGGCCCCGCGAAGTTCTTTCGGGTTGATAGATTTACAAACGTCTCGGTTCTGCGCACCCCGTTGATACCGCCAACCTGCACGCGCAGGAAGTTTGAGAGCTCCTCCGGTGAGCCTAGGGCGACCCACAAGAACACGTCGAATGCACCTGTCGTCACAGACACGTACTGCACTTCAGGTATCTCTGCGAGCTTCTGCGCAACAGGATCAACCTCTGACGGCTCTACCTGGAGAGCGATGACGGCAGTCGTGCCTTTGCCTAATTTCTCAGGGTCTGGGATAGCAACAACCCGGATAACCTCGTCTTTAATCAGGTTCCGAAACCGTCGCCTTATAGTCCCTTCACTAACGCCGACCTGTTTGGCCAGCTCTATGTTCGATGAGCGCCCATTGGCCTGGAGAAGCGATATCAGCTTATCGTCGAGTTCGTCGAGATCCATTGATACTCCTTTCGTGAAATATGGCACAAATGAGTATACGGCGTGATGCGGCGCATATCAAGGTTAAATTGTAGTGAAATCGCAACCGAAGAACTGTAATTATGCGACTTGCGATCTTGCTATTACGTTTTACATATCGCAGCCGTGACATCCGCGACGTGTAGTGATTTTGATGGACGCCTTTATTGACCCATGCCATAGGGCACGGTAGCCTTGATACATAAAGTGGCGACAGGTGCCAAGGAGTGCACATGATTACCGTTAGCGAAATGGCCGCAGAGAAGCTCAAGGAGATTCTGGACGAGGAAGGCCAACCGGAAGGTGCCCTCCGTGTGATTGTTGTCCCCCAAGGGGGAGGGGCCCAGTACATGCTGGCGCTTGAGGAAGGCCTCGCAGAGGATGATCTACTCCTTCACGATGCCGGCGTTCGAGTGATTGCTGATGTCGACAGCGCACCTCTCCTAGATGGTGCGGAAATTGACTATACAGAGAGCCTTATGCGTAGTGGATTCGTCATCACGAATCCTAATATTGCGACAGCTAGTGGCGGTGGTGGTGGTTGTGCCTGCGGTGGTAACTGTGGGTGCGGTTAGGCCTGTAACCGAAACCGAAAAGAGGCGCTCTACGGGGCGCCTCTTTTTTTGTAATCCATCGCTGACGGCTAGGGAATGTCTACTCGTCGACCCGTGCTTGCTGACTCCACCATCGCTCTGGTGATTTGAGCTGCTCGCAAACCATCCATGCCTGACGCGGCTGGCTCGCCGTAACCAGCCACCGCAGAGTTGAAGGCGTCTACCTGCCAAGTGTAGAGCGCAAGTGGATGATTCTTATACGGCTCGCTTGCCTCCGTATCACTCGTGTTTATATCTAGCGTTCCATCGAGGACCATTGCGATGCTCTCGCGAACCCCAGCTCGCCCCTCGCTGCCATAAACCATCACATCATTGCCTTGGTAATCCGGTGTGCGGCGCCCTGTCATTACCGTCCCTAGGGATCCATCATCGAATCGCAGCGACATAATTAGCAACTCTTCCAGCGGCCTGTCAGAGGTAGCATCATTGAGCGCCGTCACTTCTGTGACCTCGCGCCCGAGTACATAGCGCATGAGATCAACACAGTGCACACCTGTAGCCATGAAGGCACCTGCACCCGCCATCGCTGGATCATCCCACCAAGCCTGTAGATCTGCTCTTGGCGGGGGCTTGATCTGGCCCCTCAGGCCACGGCCCCAGTTGGCAGTCGTTAGCGTGACCGCACCTAGCCCGCCAGACGCCAAGAGCTCTCGCACACGCTGGTGCCCAGGGTGTGTGCGTAGGTGAAACCCCACGCCGAGCTTCACACCAGCATTGGCGCATGCGTCAATCATCGCCTGGCAATCCTCGGCAGTTAGGGCCATGGGCTTTTCTACCAGGACATGCTTCCCGGCCGCGGCTGCTTTCAACGTGTGCTCAAGGTGCAGCGCGTTTGGCGATGCCACGTAAACCACATCCACAGCGGGGTTAGCGAGCATCGCGTCTATATCGTCGTAGGCGGATGTAGCACTGTGCTTATGGGCGAATGCCTGCGCGCGGCCCGCGTCGCGGCTTGCTACCGCAATGAGTGTGGCGTCTGCCGCCGCATTGATCGCAGGGGCCATCTTGGTATCAGGGTGGCGCCCGGTGCTAATAATCGCCCATCCGAGGGTCATAGGTGAACCTCCGTAATCACGGGAATTTGGATGCCCATGAGAGTGAGGAGTAGCGAGTCGAGTGTCAAGAAAAGTCCAGGATTACTCTTATCCCTTTTCTGTGGCCTATCTTGTACTCTGACTAGCCCTCGCTGATATAACGGTACGCAGCGAGCGCCGCTGCCACTCCATCTCCTACCGCGTTAGCAAGTTGCCGCTCGGAGTAAGTCCTCACGTCGCCTGCTGCAAAGACGCCTGGAACACTCGTCTGCATTTGGATGTCAGTGACCACGTGGCCTGCTGGGTCTAGGTCAATCGCTCCAATCATGAAGTCATTGATAGGATGGAACCCGATGTACACGAATACTCCCGTGGTCTCTCGCTCGGAAAGCTCACCGGTCTTGAGGTTTTCTACGACGATGCTGCCCACGTCACCGTTGCCCTTGATTTCTTTGATTGCGCTGTTCCACACGAAACTCATCTTTGGGTTCCCGAACGCGCGTTCCTGAAGAATCTTGCTGGCGCGCAACTCTTCTCGGCGGTGCACGACCGTCACGCTGTTTGTCATGCGTGTAAGGTATAGCCCCTCATCCATGGCTGCATCGCCGCCTCCGACGACAGTTACGTCCTGGTCTCGGAAGAAATTGCCGTCACATGTCGCACAGTAAGAAACTCCCCGGCCAGAGAATTCTTCCTCACCCGGGACTTCGAGTTTATTGTGCTCGCCACCCGACGTGATGATTACCGTCTTTGCGGTGTACTCACCCTCTTCGCCAATTAGCTTCTTAATCGGCCCTTCAAGCTCTAAGTGAGTGATGGTGTCATATTGGAATTCGACCCCGAAGCGAGTGGCCTGCTTCGCGTAAAGCATGGCGAGCTCGGGCCCCCCGATGGGCTCGGGAAACCCGGGGTAGTTTTCAATCTCCCCGGTGTACAAAATTTGACCGCCTAGCGCTGTGCGCTCGATTACAAGTGTCTTGAGCATCGCGCGAACGGAGTAAATGGAAGCAGCCAGCCCAGCAGCGCCTCCTCCGATTATCACTACGTCATATGTGGCTTCTTCGGCCATAGGGAACGGGACCTCCAGAGGGAATACTGTGCAGCGTGTGATTTCAAGCTGCGCCTTACCATCTTAATTGCAATTGCGGTGAAAATGGATACTTTGCTACACGTGGTAGCGGAAGCCTCCCTCCACCAGATCGCGATTCAATCGACGGTTTAAGTGTAGGCCTTCAAGGATGAATTCTAGCGCCGACGCGATAGCGGGGCCATCTTCTGCAATGCCGAGTCTATTAAGAACCCAGCTGAATCCATCGAGCTTCATTACTTCACCCACATAGCGTGTCGCAGGCAACTCCGCCCCTGTATCGACCGTCGTTCCCTGTTCGAACGCCCCAATAATGCCCTCGAAATCAGACCCCGCGAGGTTGCGGTCGAAGACGTTGAGCACTGAACGCTTCACCAGGTCATCGTGGATCTTCGTCTCGCGGCCATCCTCCATGGTCTCCATCTCGATCTTGCCCAGCGTGGACGCAATCATGTAAGGCAGGTCGGTTAGACGTGGAACGGCGCGCTCTTCATCCTGGATAATCGCGCGACGCAGCGAGTTCGCAACAATGGTTTCGTAGTTTGCAATAGACACTCGGACGCTGACACCGGAGCGCTGGTTAATCTCGGGATGTTTGCGCGCAAGAGTCGTGTATTCCGCCACGATTTCCTTCATGTATTGGGGAACGTGGAGGCGATCCTCCGTGTCCGGGAACTTAGTGCGCTCGGCTTCCATGATTAGGATTTCCAGATTCGACTCACGCGGATAGTGAGTTCTAATCTGAGCACCGTAGCGATCCTTTAACGGAGTGATGATTCGCCCTCGGTTTGTATAGTCCTCCGGGTTCGCGCTGGCCACGACAATCATGTCCAGAGGCAACCGAACCCGGTAGCCTTTAATTTGGACGTCGCGTTCTTCCATAAGATTG
Organism: uncultured Dehalococcoidia bacterium; assembly: GCA_937901475.1. GTDB lineage: Bacteria > Chloroflexota > Dehalococcoidia > Lucifugimonadales > Australimonadaceae > CALGTL01. The sequence goes on along the minus strand of CALGTL010000066.1, from coordinate 11,409 downwards.
AATAGGCCAACTTGGATGCGCTCGGCCAAGTCGGGCAACTCGTTGATGCAAAATACTCCTCGGTTGGTTCGTGGAATCAAGCCGTAATGAATGGCCAGCTCGTCGGAGAGGTAGCGTCCCTCAGCGATGCGAATTGGATCTACGTCACCAATTAGATCTGCAATCGAAATATCTGGCGTCGCGAGCTTCTCTCCATAGCGGTGATCGCTACCAACCCACACAACCGGCGTGGCATCACCCTTCTCCTCGACGATGTCTTTACCGTAGCGAGAAATAGGATTCAGAGGGTCATCGTTGACCTCACTACCCTCGATGATTGGAATCTCGGAATCGAGCAAGTCCACTAAGGCGCGGATTATGCGTGATTTCGCCTGCCCCCGTTCGCCGAGCAGGATGATGTCCTGGCCAGCGAGAATGGCATTCTCCACTTGGGGTATCACCGAATCCTCGTAGCCAAGGATGCCAGGGAATATCGGCTCGTGAGCTTTCATGCGGGCAATCAGATTGCGGCGCAATTCCTCCCGAACAGGAATGGATTTATATCCGCTCCTTTTCAGTTCGCCAATGGTCGTTGGCTTCTTCTTTCGAGTGGTCAATGCGCAACCTCGCAGGTCTTTATAGCATCGCTCAGTTTAGCAGGGGCACCAGTCTCAGTGTGCCATTCTCCCTCCCAATGAGCGGGCCGAATCCAAAGCAGTAGTACTTTTTGGGTGAGTCGCTATAGATATACGCCTATATGAATGGTTGGTTCCCGGTTCAAACCAGACAAGCGGGAAAGAATATCGTTTAGGTTGATGCCGACGTCACGGGCTGCCTTTGAGAGTGATTCCCTGTTCCTTAGTGCCCGTTTGAGACCACCGTGAATGCGACACACCAGGCTCTCCAACAAGAGGAATCAATTGCGCTCAATCACCTCCCAATCTTTCCTTCGGGAACCCTCCATAGGGGCCTTCAGTGCCTGCGTTCATTTGCAAACCATGCGGAATGTGTGGCGCATTGCTGAGGACATCTAACTCAACTATCGAGTCGTTGATTGTGGCGAGAATCTAGAATCAGGACGTGCCATTTGAGGCGCCAGTAACTATTGACGTAGCAAAAGGGATGTTGACCATCGCTGCCAGACCAGAGCGTCATGCCCGCACGTCAGAAAATGCACCTGCAACCCACGTAATCGTAGGTCAACAATTTGCGCAAAACAGGCGCGACGATCGCTTGCTGACTTACTCCGTGAACGCTGGTGTTGACAGTGCCAGATCAGTGCGCCAGCATGGCTCTACCCGCACGGGTATCCATGGAGACACCTGCTTATGAATTGGTTCGCGGGGGCACTAATCAGCTCCCTACTGTTCGCGGTGGTAACGATTTTCGATAAGCGGTTGCTTGGAAGCCTTTTCCCCAGCTACCACACCTTTGCCATCACTTTTGGCCTGCTGCAATTTCCCCTAGCAGCGGGCTTCCTTGCGTTCGTCATCCCCACCGTGGGATTCGAAAGCGGCGAAGGCATCGCTTGGGCGCTCAGCAGCGGACTACTGTGGGCTATCGGCTTATCGCTCTTCTTCTACGGTCTCAGCCTTGAAGAAGTATCCCGTGCTGCTCCCATGCAATCGGTCACTCCGGTAATTACCGCCGTGATTGCAGTTGTTCTGTTCGACGACATTGTCTCTCCCATTCAATGGGCGGGAATCCTTGTCGTCGGGAGCGGATCAGTGATGATCAACCTTCGTAAGGTTGATGGACGCTACCGCATCGCCCGTGGCAAAGCATTTTTGGTTCTCCTGCTTGCAGCTTTCGCTCTAGGTTGGGCATTTATCGTTAGCGATGAAGCGACCGATAGATTGAATGTGTGGGCCACCCAGGGCTTACGTGCGTTGGGCATGGGCTTAGGTGTGCTCGCACTCCACTGGCGACCGTCTCGCACGGGGCCACTGATTGTTGCGTTGCAGAATCGGCAAACCGCCGGCCTAATGTTCATGACTGAAGGAGTCATGGCACCGATTGCCGCATTGACCTTCGTTTATGCACTGTCAGTGGGCTCGGTTTCGTTGGTTACGACTGTCGCAGCGATACGACCGTTGGCGATCCTTGTGCTCAGCCTGGCTCTTAGTACACGCTGGTGGAAAATGATTGATGAGCCCATCGACAGAGAAACCATTGGCCTTAAGCTAGTGGCCACGTTACTCATCGTCGGAGGAGTAGTCACGCTCGGTCTGTAGCTCTACCGAAACAAATCTTTCTCTCGTTCACGGATGATTGGCGCTATTCCGCTCTCACCCGCCAGGAACGGATAGCCACGAACCACTGCCGCTGGCACGCGTGTGAGCTTGTTCGTAACCAGTTCGGTGGCAGCCGCAATCTCATCGGCAACTGCAATTACCGTCGAGTGCAGCTCGCGACCGTCATTGTCAATCGCTCCTCGGTAATCCCATAAGGGCTCGATGCCCGCTACTCCGATAGCCACATCGCCCGCGCCTTCACGCCAAGCCCGCCCGAATGTATCGGAGATAATCACTGCGATTTCGCACTTCGTGAGTTCTCGCACACGGTCGCGAATTCGGCGTGCGCTCGCATCAGAGTCTGTCGGGAGCAGAACAACGAAGTCTAGGCTTCCCGTACCTACGTTCGACGCATCGACCCCGGAGTTGGCGCACACGAAACCATGCCGCGTCTCCGTGATCATCACTCCGTTTTCCATGCGGACAATACGGACAGCCTCTTGCAATACCACCTCAATTGCTCGTGCGTCTTTCTCCCAGCGCTTCGCGAAGTCGATGGCCAGCGCTGAAGGTGTGATAGTGCGCAGGTTGACTACTTGGTTCTCAGCCTTGGAAACCACCTTCTGAGTAACGACCAGTACATCGCCATCCGTCAGAGGCATTCCCTGCTTTGCACAGGCCGCCGTCAGAATTGCTCCTAGGTCGGCGCCCGCCGTGATTTCGGGAACATCATCTACACCTGTAAGAGTCACTTGAGATGGCATGGCGCTAGTCTAACGGTGGCATGACGTCGATGGCACTGCTCCACGGTGGAGTCAATCTTTCTGCCCCACTAGGACAGAGAAGTGACCGCCGCGTTTGTTCCGTTCCCGAACTGGGTGAGTCATCGGGGTGAATCCACCTTTGCGCAACATCCGTTCGAACGTTGAATCCGTGCCGACTGACCATATTGCTAGCGCACCAGCCGGCCGCAGAGCACGATGTGCAGCCGCGAGCCCATCCGGCGTATATAGCCACGCATTATGTGGCAGAGAGAACGAATCCACGCTATTGTCTACGTCCAGCAAAATCGCGTCGAACCGGGCCTCACTATCACGAATCACAGTGGCCACGTCCCCGGCGAAAAGCTCTGTTCGAAGATCTTTCAAAGGATGACCTGCTAACGGTCCGAGCGGGCCATGATTCCACTCAATTACCTCTGGCATGATTTCTGCCACCACTAAAGTGGCTCCGCGCGGCAACAACGCCAACGTCGCCGCTGCTGTGTAGCCCATACCTAGGCCCCCAACCAGCACACAAGCATCAGTAGGCGGTTTAGGGCAGGCGAGCGACATCATCGCATCCTCTGAGCTATGCGCGTAGCTCGTCATTAGGTCGTAGCCATCACCCCGAATCACGTAATTGCCGTCGTGGCGCTGTAACTCAAAGCGCGTACCACCGGGCGAGATGGCGGTGGCCAGGACTTCCAAGGGCTTCATGAAACGCTCCCTCTCTTCATCTTGGCCAAGATACCTTGGCCGCTGGCAATCCAACCTCATCTCACAGTACAGCACACCACCCTTGTAGTCGCCTACTGATGGCGCGCCAGCTTTTGTAGAGCGTTAGTACACAGCCCAGGGCAGAGAGATAACTCAATGCTGAATTTTCCTCGCACTCATAGAGTGAAGGAAGCCTTGAAGTAGGAAGTAGTACGCGATGCGAAGGCAGGTTACCCTAATCGCGCGACTGCTTAGACGCGCCCGTACACTCGTTCTGGAGTAACCAATACGGCAACGCGCCGTTCTTCTCTCATCGCCCAATCGTAGTGATCCCAATTGCCGTGGCTGCCGCCAGCTGCGGTGAATACAGCTCGCAGTAACAGCCGGAGTTCCTCCGGCTCTGTGTTCCCCGGACCTCTGATTTCAGCCTGCCCCTCAACCGTCGCGAATTTTCGCCAATCCGGCTGAACTACCAACACCGTGCAGTTGGCGTTTCGTTCTAGGTTTCGGCGCTTTGCCGTGTCGCCTCGCACAACGAAAACCATACGGCCTTCAAACGGCCCCGCCCGAACAATCGTCGCCTGAACGCCTCCCGATTGCCCGATTGTTGTGACCACCGCAGAATGCTCGGACTGAAGGAAAGGAACGGCCTCAAGAAATTCCAAATCCATCTCCTAGTTGCTTGGGTTTCGTTATACGCCTCAACGACACGTGATTCAGTGCACTACAGGCTTATAATGGCTACGATACCTCAAAATGACCAGAGGCCCTCATTTGATTGAAAGCCTGGTACTCGGAATAGTTCAAGGAATCACTGAGTGGCTCCCCATTAGCTCTCAGGGAACGGTTACCGCTGTCGGGTCGCTTCTCTTTGATTTGACTCTGGGTGATGCAATTTCCTTCGCTCTTTGGCTCCACTTGGGGACCTCAGTAGCTGCGTTACTCGCCTTCCGCCACGAGATACTTGGGCTTGCCAGCGAAGCGCTCAGCGACCCGATTCACCCGTCGCCCCTGCTCCGCTTCACTGTGATAGGCACTGCCGTCTCGGTTTTATTCGGAGTGCCCGTCATTCTTGTTCTCGATCACCTTTCTGCGATCGTTGGCGCCGGCGCCATGCTTCTTGTTGGTGCGGCCATGCTCGCTACGGCCCTGATCCTTCGGTTTCGACCGGAAAGCGGCACCCGGATGCGCGAAGACCTCTCTATGCTGGATGCCCTCGGCTTCGGTATCGCTCAAGGGCTCGCCGCTATCCCCGGTCTAAGTCGGTCTGGTCTTACCGTTTCACTGCTTCTGAGTCGCCGATTCGACCGTACAGAAGCCCTTGTGGTTAGCTTCCTGATGAGTATCCCTGCGTCTCTGGGTGCCGCGCTTTTCGCCGGACTCAACAGCGACGGTATTGGTATCACCCCAGGGCTCTTTGGTGCAGCTGTTTCTGCGGTCGTAGGGTTGGTCAGCATAAAAGGTCTGCTCGCGGTTGCACATAGAGTCAACTTTGCAGCCTTTGTAGCTGTGGTTGGAATTGCTGTGATTCTGGGCGGCACCGCCCAGATGGTATGGTTCTAATGGCTTGTCTTCAGCGTATCGCGAAGCTCTTTTAGCTTCTGGTACCAGCCCGTAATTACGTCGAGTGAGAAAGCTGCATTTGCGGCGCTTGGGTTTGGTGCCACAAACACGCGACTTTTGCCTATCCGCTCTGCTTGTTCACCTAACTCCGGTTTCACTTGTAGAGTTAGTGAGTATCGCGCGAACGCTTTATATCCGGTGAGCCCATTGAAGCACAGTATTAATGGTGCGTGCTCTTCTAACTTTCGCAAGGTTCGTGGAGCCCAGTACCGGTAGTCAGCCGCTTTCAAATTGGACGCGGAATGGCTTGCCCGTTTCACTACATCCGTGAACCCCACACCTACGTCGTTGAGCCAATCTTCGTCACCCGCCAGTAAATCGCGGTCGATTTTGACTATCCCTGAATGCGAGAGCGCGGGCCAGAAGCGATTGGTGGGCGTTGCGAAATATTTGCCAACGGTCGCGGAGTACGCACCAGGATTGATACCTACGAACACGATATCGAGCCCGCTGCGTAGGTGGTCGCGTAGTGCGGGCTCGTTGGGGATCACTTCGACAGCAAGCGCTGGGCGGTTCCGCCTAAGAACATCACAGCGGCGGTTGGTGTTAATTCAGCGATAGCCATCTCTGCTATCCGCTTGGGCTTCAACAGTGGAAAATCAGACCCGAACAGCATGTGCTCAGGACCTACCGCATTGGCTACGGTCGAGAAAACGCTTTGATCATAAAGGAATGGCGTGGCTGCTGAGTCAAAGTACACGTTCGCTAGTGCCTCGCGCACTTCAGGCATATGTGCGTAGAAAGGCAGACCGCCACCCCAATGCGCTGCGACGATATTCACACTGGGGAATCGCGTGGCTAGTGCCAGGAGTTGCTCTGGATGAGAGTCACCCTTGCCTGGGTAGTCGTGCCCTAAGGGTTCCGAGCCATGAATCACCACAGGCAATCTTGTTTTGGCCATTAGCTCCATTATGCTTGTGAGCCCGCTATCGGTTTCGAGGCTCGTTCCCTGTGTGCTCGGATGTAATTCGCCGATGCCTTGCGCACCGGCAGCGAGGCATCGCTTAACCTCGCGTAGTGCGGCAGCACCCCACGATGGATTCACACTACAGAAGGCAACGATCTTACCACCGGAATCGGACGCGGACTTGAGTAAATAGTCATTGGACTCCCGCGCCACATCTTGATCGGTCCAGCCGTAGCCGAGAGCTACGGCAAAATCCACGCCGTCACGAGCCATCGCGGCGAGGAGGTCATCTTTGTTGGCCATTTTCGTTCTTTGATCAGCGAAAAGGGCAGCAAACGTCAAGTCCTTTGCTGCGATCTCTTCTCTCCGCCTGTCGAACGACGGTGGCAACAGATGAGTGTGGAAATCGATAATCAATTTTCCGCAGGGTTCTGCTCATCTTCGCTGAATTCACTGTTGGAGAACACTCCAATCTCTCGCCCCTGATGCACGTGCACGATGAAGTCATCGCGTGTTAGCCCGACCGCGTCCAGCAATTCGTCATCTAGATCCTCAATTAGGTCTTGAATCTCGTCTTGCGTATAGCGCTCCGAGACACATAGCGTCGCGTGGATTAAGTTCCCTGCGTAGTGGATATCAAACCTGCCCTGTGGCTGGTCATCATCTAGGATGGTGTAGCACTCGGAGTACGGTGTCCGGCACTCCCTCTCGAACCTTAACATCGTCACTCCTCCTCATTGCCTAGCGTCGTACCTGACCATCCCCTCGGGCTATCCATTTGTAGCTCGTCAACTCACGCAGCCCCATAGGACCGCGTGCGTGCAGCTTGTTGGTACTGACCGCTACCTCTGCGCCAAGGCCAAGCTGTCCTCCGTCGTTGAAGCGTGTTGATGCGTTCACCATTACCATCGCAGCATCCACCTCATCCAGAAACCGGTTCGTCGAGGTGTAGTCCTCGGTGAGAATTATCTCGGTATGTCCTGACCCGTGTTCCTCGATGTGTGCTAGGGCTTCATCGAGGGAATCGACTACGCGCACCGACAACACCAGGGCTAGGAACTCCTGTCCAAAGTCTTCTTCTGCCGCAGCCTTTACCAAGCTGGCGTTGGCAGGCCCTATAAGAGATAACGCGCGCTGGTCACATCGCATCTCAACGCCGGCAGCGTTCATCTTCGCCGCCACGAGAGGCAGCAGCGTCGGCGCTACGGTTGAGTGAGCCAGCAACGTGTCCAACGCATTGCAAACCGTGGGTCGCTGCACCTTCGCGTTGAATAAGATGTCTGCTGATTTCTCTACATCTGCGGTTGCGTCAGCGAAGGCGTGCACGACACCGATACCACCTGTTATAGCGGGTACGGTGGATTCCTTGGCGATGTAATTGATCAAACCTGCTCCACCCCGAGGGATGATGAGGTCGAAATAGTCATTTGCCTTAATCATCTGATCGACCACTGTACGGTCGGTGTCGATGATCTGTTGGACTACTTCGGGATTAACCCCCGATTCCTCTAAGGAACAACGCACGAGAGTCGCAAGTGCGTTATTGGAGCGCACCGCTTCCTTCCCTCCCCGGAGAACAACCGCATTCCCTGATTTCAGGCACAGCGCGGCGATGTCTACTGTCACATTTGGGCGACTCTCGTAGATGGCTCCAATAACCCCTAGAGGAACTCGCCGTCGTTCAATACGCAGGCCATTTTCCAACGTCCTTCCGTCGAAGATCTCACCGATGGGATCTGGCAACCCGATAATTGTCCTTACATCAGATGCCATACCCTTGAGGCGATCCTTATTCAGCATCAATCGATCCAGCAATGCATCGGTAAGCCCAGCGCGACGCCCCTCCTCCATGTCCAAAGAATTCGCCTCTAGAATCGACCTCTGTTGATTGTCCAGTGCGGTCGCTATGGCCTCTAGCGCAGTGTTTTTCTTTTCCGTGGGCAGATTACGCAGTTCGCGACTAGCTGTTCGCGCCGCACTGCCTTTAGTTATCAACTCGGATATGGCGATTGCCATGATGATCTCCCGGTTCCTACAAAACCACCATGTTATTCCTGTGGATAGCTTCATCCCCGAAGCTGTGCCCCAGTAATTCCGTGATGTCCGAAGACTTCATTCCCTTAATCGAACCCAACTCGTCGGAATCGTAATTCGTAACTCCTACGGCAATTCGCTTACCATTTTGTGCGGTCACGGCGACGACATCGCCACGCTTGAACACACCGCTAATCTCGCGCACTCCAGCGGGAAGTAAGCTGCCAGATTGCGTGAGCACTGCTGCTATTGCACCGTCATCTATAATTACGACTCCGCCACTATCGGCAGTTCCGCTCAGCAACCAACGTTTCCGGCTCTCGACGTGTGTGGCCGTAGCGGGGAACAGTGTTCCTCGTCGCTGTCCCGACGCCACATCGACCACGATGTGAGGCTCATGCCCACCGGCGATAACTACATTCACGCCAGTCGACATCGCAAGGCTTGCGGCGCGCAGTTTTGACCCCATGCCTCCACGCGTGGTCCTACTCCGGTGCTCTTCTGCCAGGGCCATCGTTGCAGCATTGATTTCGTTGACCTGCTCAATGAGCGTTGCGTTTTGATCCCTGTTTGGGTCAGCCGTATAGAGCCCTGCCACGTCGCTGAGAATCATTAGAAGATCAGCATCGATAATGTTCGCTACCAGCGCTGACAAAGTATCGTTATCGCCGAATCGCTCTTGGCTGATTTCTTCTGTGTCCACCACATCGTTTTCATTCACGATAGGCACGATCCCGTTGGCTAGTAGTGCCTCAAGCGTATTTCGAACGTTCAGATAGCCAAGACGGCCCTGAACGTCTTGGTGCGTGAGCAGTGCTTGAGCCAAGACGATATCGTGTTCGGTAAACATCTCCTGGTAGGCATGCATGAGCCGGCTCTGGCCGACGGCTGCTAGCATCTGGCCGAGACTGACGCCCTTGGTATCACTTGACTTTGCCATGACCTCCCGTCCTGCAGCAATGGCTCCCGATGTAACGAGGATTACCTGCGCACCTGCCGCTTGGATGTCAGCCATTTGGCTAACGATGCCGGCCATCGCTGCCCGGTCCAACTGCGTTCCGTTGGAAGTTAGCACGTTGGTGCCCGCTTTCACGACAATGCGGCGGTAAACCAGAGGGCTGCGCTGGTATTTGGAAGGTGTGCTTGATGTAGTCATAATCGATACCAAGTTCGTGCCGGTTAGGGCGACGCACAGATTTTACTTCAAATAGATGGCTACGACCCTATGCCTTGCTATAACTTGTTCCTCATCCTGGTCATGCCCGAGGAGTACTCGATGCTAGTAACCCTGATCAAGGAAGGAGTTGCTCGGCACCGTAATCGCTTTGATTGACGGTTGAAGAGGGAACATTTATCAGCTTGCAGTACTTCAAAACTAACGCGGGAGTGGTATCGCCGAGATGCGCGTGCGCGAGGCGAACCCGTGATACGCGGGGCTAAGCGACTGGTTGCGCATGCCACTCACACTCGGAAACCACTGGCCTATTCGAGACCCGATAGCCACTGACTGTTAGGAGCGCATCGTACCCCGATGTTCGCTACCCTAAGACCCTAGGGAGTCAGTAGCTCTGGCAGATAATTCTCGTAATAGAATGGAGATGCTGCAAGCGCGGCCAAGGGCATGTCATGGTTATCGTGGCAGGCCTCCGCGCGCGCGGTCTAGGCCTACGTAGTTGAGGTGGAATCTGAGTCTTCAAGGGTTGTTAGAGGTATTAGACGGTGTTCCCGCGTACGGCGATGCCCTATCCAGGCTGGGAGCCGGCTTAGGTCAAGTCGCGTCGTTACCCGAATCTGCGAAACCATTCGTGCTCGCTGCGATTGCGAAGCGATCTTCGGGCCCTGTCGTGATCATCTGTCCACACCCTGAGGATTCAAGGCGCTTGGCTGAGCTCATTCGGGCCTACGCCGGAGACGACGCCCCCATCTACCATTTCGCTGAATCGGAAGTGCTCCCCTATGAGCGCTTATCCATAGAGGCAGGGACAGTACATGAGCGGCTTGCCGCTTTGGGCGCACTGCATGGATTTACCGATGATGAGGCGGCGATTCCCCCCATTATTGTGGCGTCGGTGATGGGACTCATGCAGAAGACCATCAGTCCCGAACTCATGCGTTCAACCACTCACTTCTTTCGTGCGGACAACAAAATCTCTATCGATGAGACACTACAGAAGTGGGTCGGGATGGGTTACACCATGGGTGCACTGGTGGAGGAACCAGGTAGCGCCGCACGTCGTGGGGACATCATAGATATTCACGGCCCCGGTCATCGTCAGCCTGTGCGTATCGACCTTTGGGGTAATCACGTTGATACCGTTAGGAATTTCGAGTCGGCCTCGCAACGGTCAACTGAACACATCCCTGTTCTACGTGTGCTACCAGCTGCTGAGCTTCTTCCCACCCACGCGGACCACGCAGCCGTTGAAGCCGCTGTGCGTTGCCTCGACTTTACCAATACTAAGACTGCAGAGCGTGACCGGGTCGACAACGATCTTGCTGAACTGCTTTCTGGCATGTCGGCAGATGCAGGTGCGCTCTACACCGGATTCATGCTGCACCACACGCTACTTGATCACCTTGGGTTTGCGAAGAACGCAACCCTTGTCGTCAGTGAGTCATCTGAAGTCGCGGAGGCGGCCCGCCGCGTGGAGACTGGTGCCGAGAAACTACGATTGGCAAAGGAGGAACGTGGCGAGCTTCCGCTTGGATTCCCTTCCTGCCTCGCACGCTGGGAAGACCTTGAATCCGCCATTGCTTCATGGGGAGCCCGCCTCGAGCTCACTCGATACCACCGTGGTGAAACAGATGATGACTTATCGATCACCTTGCCTTTTGGCCACCCTCCTTCCTACCAAGGAAATATGGAAAACCTTGCGACCGGCTTGTCGGATCGCCGAGCTCCTGTGGTAATCACGACCCAACACTCACGGCGTCTTGACGAAGTATTACGCGATGAAGGTATCGCGGCTCGGGAGACGCGATCTCTCGATGCACCCCCGAGGGAGGATGTCGTACATATTGTGCACGGTACCCTCGCTGGAGGATGGACGCTCCACGAGCACTCGAATGATGATGTGCCAATACTGACCCTTCTATCCGATAATGAAGTTTTTGGTACGGCCAAACGCCGGGTTATTCGGCCTCGTCGTCACTC
>CALGTL010000065.1 GCA_937901475.1 uncultured Dehalococcoidia bacterium | reverse complement strand
AAACAGCAGCTACCCCCGAGAAGGAAAACCCTTCAACCAGCTTCAACTTCGTACCGTTTTTAAGCTCCATTTTCATCTGTGATGGGCGAGAGAACGCCAGAAGCGGCGCGGTGATGATTAGCGCCAGTCCCAGTAGGCGCAATTCAGTGACTTCTTCATGGAGGACAGTGAATCCAAGGACCGCGGAAATCAATGTAGAGAATGTGCGCAATGGCGCAGTGAGGTTAGCCCCAATTGCTTGGATGGCCATGAAATTGGAGTAGCGCCCGCCTATGAAATTGAGCACCCCTGCAAAGGCTAGCAATCCGTAATCAGAGGCCGCCAGCTCGCCCGCGCGTTGGCCTTGACCAGTGATGAACGCCAATACAACAAAGACTGGGACCGCTGCCGTCAACGAGAAGATGATGAGGTAGTAGGGAGGAGCCCACCGAACACCACGTCTGACAATGGCTGTGTTCAGGCCGAATGCCGCTGCGGAAGCCAGCGCGAACAATGCACCAATCATCGATGCTCGCCTTGGCGATACTCACTGAGATTCCGGTGGTGCCTAATCGGCTTGTCCCTGAACCTCAGCCTGAGTCCGGACGGGCAATCCGTAGATTTGAATGAAACCTACCGATGCTGTTTGGTCGAATGTGTCACCCGCATCGTACGTTGCTAAATCGTGACGATATAGAGACTCATCGCTCTTGCGGCCTATCACAGTGCACGTGCCCTTGAACAGCCGCAACCGTACGGTGCCGCTTACATGGGTTTGAGTGCTTTTCACATAGGCATCTAGGTCACGGCGGTGCGCCGTGAACCAGAGTCCGTTGTAGACCATGTCTGCGTACTCGGCGGCGAGGCGGTCTTTGAACCGCGACTGCTCCTTGCTCAGGCACATGCCTTCCAGAGCTCGGTGGGCTGCGTGTAGGGCGACGGCAGCCGGAGCTTCGTACAACTCACGTGATTTGATACCTACGAGGCGATTCTCGACGTGGTCAATCCGGCCTACGCCGTTAGCACCAGCGATTTCGTTCATCAACTCAACCAACGCAGTGCCGCCGAGTTCCTTGTCGTCAATGGCGACCGGAATGCCTTGGCGGAACCTGATTTCTACGTCGCATGGCTTGCCCGGAGCGTCCGTCGCAGAAACCGTCCAGGCATACGCCTCTTCAGGCGGGGACACCCAAGGGTCTTCTAGGTCACCAGCTTCGATGCTTCGGCCCCATAGATTTTCGTCCACGGAGTAGGAGCTACGCTTGTTGAGATCCAGCGGGATATCCCGGGCTTGCGCGTAGGCAATTTCCTCGTCGCGGGTCATGTTCCACTCGCGAGCTGGTGCAACGACCTGCAATTTGGGGGCTAAAGCGGCCGCGCTAATGTCGAATCGTACTTGGTCGTTGCCTTTCCCAGTGCACCCATGGGCGATAGCGAAGGCGTCTTCTTCTAGCGCAATGCGAACCAAATGCTTGGTAATGAGCGGTCGACCTAGAGCCGTTGCCAGCGGGTAGATGCCTTCATAAAGCGCACCTGCTTGCAAGGCAGGCCAAACGTACTCAGTGATGAATTCCTCACGCACGTCGATGACATCAGCTCGTGTGGCGCCAATCATTAAAGCGCGCTGCCGCGCTGCCTCTAGATCGACTTTACCTCCCAAGTCCATCGTGAGTGTGGCGATGCCTGATTCATAACGTTCCTGAAGCCAACGGATGGCTACGGACGTGTCCAGTCCTCCGCTGTACGCGAGTACGATCGTGTCCGCCATAAAGGTCCTTTCGGTGTTTCCTAACCAGATTATTGGTATTAAGAGGCCAGCACTTTGGCTATTCCTCGTCCCAATTTCTCCATCGCTTCATCAACCTCAGCTTCCGTGATGTTCAGAGGAGGCATAAAGCGAATGGCGTCTGGCCTAACAGGATTGAGGAGTAACCCCTCCTCATTGCAAGCCGCGACGACTTTTGCAGAAATCGTATCACTGAACTGGAGGGCCAGCAAAAGACCCATTCCTCTGATATCTACGACGATCTCGGGGTTTGCAGTCTTGTACTCTTCTAACTTGCCTTGGAAGTAGGCTCCCACCTTCTTGGCGTTGCCTGCAATATCGTTCTCAATGATGAATCGTATCGTCGCATTCGCAGCCGCCGTTGCTAGTGCATTGCCGCCGAACGTGCTGCCGTGATCACCTGGCTCAAGAACATCACACGAGTGTTTGCAAAGGAACGCGCCAATGGGCACTCCATTGCCTAGGCCCTTGGCCAGCGTGATTACATCAGGCTCGACATCAAACGACTGGTACCCGAACAGCGTCCCTAGGCGGCCTGCACCAGTTTGTACCTCGTCGAATATCAGCAAAATATTGTTGGCATCGCACCACTCTCGAAGGCCCTTCAGGTAGCCCTCAGTTGGCACATTGACTCCGCCTTCGCCTTGAAGAACCTCCACCATAATGGCGCAGGTCTGATTCGTCGTTGCCCCCTTGATAGCCTCGAGATCATCATAGGGGACGTTAGTGAAACCGGGTGTCAGAGGCTTCCATATCTCTTGGTAGTGAGGTTGACCTGTCGCAGCCGCCATAGCTAATGTGCGCCCATGGAATGAGTTCAGGACAGTGATAATCTCTTGGCCACCATCCTTGTTCATTCGGCCGTATTTACGAGCGAGTTTGACCGCTCCCTCGTTGGCTTCAGCGCCGCTGTTGGCGAAGAAAACCTTGTCTAGCGCGCTGTTTTCAACCAGCGCCTCAGCTAATTCCAATTGGGGTGTTGTGTAGAACTGATTGGATGTCTGCATCAGCATCGCAGCTTGATCTTGGATTGCCTTAGTAACCGCAGGGTGGGCGTGACCAAGATTCACCACAGCCCATCCGGCTGTGAAGTCGAGATACTCCTTGCCGTCGACGTCCCAGACCCGAGCGCCCTGACCTCGCTCGATGACTATCGGCTGCCGGTTCACGACATGCATGTAGTACCTAGCTTCTTTCGCTTTCCAATCCGTGGTCATCGTGTTCCCTCTTCAGAGAGCTCTTCCAGAGCCCTTAGTGATTGATTGAGTCCATCGGCAGCTCCGCCCATCGATTCTACCGCCACTCGCATTTCGCCGCCGGTGGCTCAGATCTTCAGGGGTGATGCCGACGCGCACGAGATCACTGGGCTACAAGGAGATTGGCGGGGTCACCCGTCATGAGGTGCGATAAACGCGCACAATTGCCGCCTCGAGAGCAGCGAATCTGGTAATGAAGAAAGAAATAAACCATTCTCTTTTTTTACGTTGATGCTAGGCGACGACAGTCCCTGTCACTGTGCCGTCAAGGCAATTGGCCAGCGCCTGGGATTTCGTTCCGTTCACTATGTGAGCCGAGATGCCTGCATTCCCCGCTTGGATGCAAGCCTCCAACTTTGGAATCATACCGCCCTTGACCACGCCCGAGGCCATCAGACTCCCTGCCATGTCCAGTGATATACGCTTCATCAAGCTTCCGTTGGCGTCAAGGATGCCATTTACATCTGTTAGGAAAATAAGATGTGTTGCTTTTACTGCTACTGCGATGGCTCCCGCGACTGTGTCGGCGTTGATGTTTAGTAACTGCGAGGCGTCATCGGCAGCTATTCCTATGGGCGAAATAACAGGCACGTAGCCCGCGGTGAGGGCCATTTTAAGTGGGCCTGCGTCAACGTCTACCGCGCCAGCGACGAAGCCTAATTCAGGTTTCGTTACACTGCCGCGCAGCATCCCTCCATCAACTCCGCTCAAGCCGACGGCATTAACCCCCCCGGCCACTAGCTGCGCAACAAGCCGCTTGTTCACTAGGCCCGCTAGGACAGCGGTCGCCACGTTGAGCCCGGCCTCATCCGTCACGCGCAGGCCATCGACGAATGCGGAGCGAATGCCCAGCTTGGCCATCCACGAAGTCGTTTCAGGCCCACCGCCGTGGACGATGACTATGCGCGCGCCCGCCAGTTGAAGTTCTGCCACATCCGCTAAGGATGTGTCCTCGGTACCGAGCGTGCTCCCACCGATTTTGATAAGTACCGTACGATCATTGAGTTCTGGCATGACTTACGTCGTGTACGCACTGTTGAATTCGACATAGGCCTCGGTCAGTTCACAACCCCATGCCGTCGCAGTACCATCCCCCAATCCTAGGTTTACAGTGAGCGCGACCTCAGGGTTGTTCATGATGGCAATCACTGCCTCACGATGGAACGCAATTGGCGTTCCCTCATCCATTATGACCACGTTGTTGATGTCGAATCGAACCTTGGAGACATCAATGTCTGCCCCGGAGTAACCCGCTGCAGCAATTACTCGACCCCAATTGGGGTCGTTGCCGTGAATAGCAGATTTGACCAAGGACGACGATGCAATAGCACGCGCCGCTAGCCGTGCTTCTTCGCGTGATTTAGCGCCTTCCACTCGAACCGAGAAAATTTTGGATGATCCCTCAGCGTCTCGCACCAGTTCCTTGGAGAGGTACTCCATGACAGAGAAAAGAGCTTGGAAGAAAGTCGTAGCTTCAGGTGTGCCTGAGGCGATTGGCTTGTTCCCCGCCATGCCGTTGGCAAATACCATCACTGTATCGTTGGTACTCATATCACCGTCGATTGTGACCATGTTGAAAGTGTCGTCGACAACATCATGCAGTACGGAATTTAGGAAATCGTGTTCGACTGCGGCATCTGTGGTGACGTACGCCAACATGGTGGCCATATTGGGATGAATCATTCCCGAGCCCTTCGCACAACCACCAATAGTGATGACCTTGCCACCAATCTTCACCCCAAGCCCTATCGATTTGGGCACGCGGTCAGTGGTCATAATGGACCGCGCGAAGGAGATGCCGCCGTCATCGGTCAATTTAATGTTGGGTATTCCAGCACGGATTAGAGCCATCGGAAGCTCAACGCCGATTACCCCTGTCGTGCCGATAACCATCTCCTCAGCGGGGATATCCACGTGCCCGGCGGCAATGTCGATAGACTCGATTGCATCAATCAGCCCTTGCTCACCGACTCCGGTATTTGCGATACCGCTGGAGACGAACAATCCGCGTACGTTCCCGGCGTCCACACGGTTCTTTGTTAGCGTGACCGAGGGCGACACGAACTTGTTGGTCGTGTACATACCAGCTGTTACACAGGCCGTCTCCGACAGAAGTATGCCAACGTCCCATTTATCTTTGGCGTAAGTCTTAATCCCCGCATAAGCGGCTCCGGCCTTGAATCCTTTAGGACTACTAACGGAGCCGTTGTCGAGGAACTGGTTTGGTTCAGTCATCTTCATGCCTCGGGAAGCAGATTGTTACGCTGCTCAGCGCCCAAGAGTCTAACAACCTCATAATTCCTCCTCAAATCTATCGATCTATGAACTGTGCACGCTAATTTTTGCTACTCGGTATTCTTGACTTGATTAGCAACGAGTCTTTCCGGCGTGCAGGAAAAGGTAAAAAGAAAAGGCCCGCCGGAATCGGTGGGCCTTTTATCGTCTCAATTAGACGAAGTTCAGCGACCGACGACAGCTTCTTTGGTAGACATGCGTTGTCGGGCCTCTCGCTGTTGCTGCGTTTCGTTGAACATCGTGAGAACAGCCTAGCACCGCACATAATATTGAGACAAGAGAATCAGATGTCGGTGACGAGTTTACGCTCAAGGTATGGCTGGTAGGTTGCTCTTAGTGGGGGTTCGGAATAGATTGTCCTGACACACGCATGTATGCGCCGCGACCTATGCACGGATGGTCGCCGGATGATGGAGGAGAACGATGCTAAGCGTCGATGCGAATGAGAAGCTGACCCAAGTAGGGAAGGGCACCCCGATGGGCGAGCTAATGCGACGGTACTGGCATCCCGTTGCTGCAACGGTCGAGTTAGAGGAACGCCCCACGAAATCAGTGCGCCTTCTGGCCGAGGATCTAGTTCTCTACAAGGACCGCTCTGGCACCTACGGCCTGCTTGACCGACTTTGCCCCCACCGTCGCGTAGATTTGTCTTATGGCATACCCGAAGAAAACGGACTGCGCTGCATGTACCACGGCTGGATGTACGACGAGACCGGTCAATGCATTGAACAGCCCTTCGAGGAAACCGTGCATCCGGATGGACGGTTCAAGGAGAAGGTTCGTATCGCTGGCTATCCTGTTGAAGAGATGGGTGGTCTGCTTTGGGCCTATTTAGGGCCCACGCCCGCACCCCTCTTGCCTCGATGGGATTTGTTCGTCTGGGACAACGTCTTGCGCGACATCGGCGAGACGCATCTCCCTTGTAACTGGCTCCAGTGCATGGAAAACTCGCTGGATCCGGTTCACCTCGAGTGGCTCCACGGCTACTGGTCGAATTACCAGCTGGAATTGATGGGCACGGAATCTAAGGCAATTCCCCCGAATCGTCGACACACGAAGATTAGCTTTGAACCGTTTGAGCATGGCATTATTAAGCGCCGTACCTACACCGACACTACCGAGGACGACACGCCTTGGAAGGTTGGTCACCCTGTTGTATTCCCGAATTGGCTGCGGGTCGGGACTGGCTTCCAGATGCGGACGCCTGTAGATGACACGAATACAATCCACTGGCATTACAACGTTTACGCGCCTCCTACGGGAGTGATGGCACCTAAGCAGGATGTGATTCCTCACCGCCAAGTGCCGCTCTACCATGATGACGGTAGATTTGCTGTTGACTACACAATCGGTCAGGACACTATGGCCTGGGTGACACAGGGGCCTATAGCCAAGCGCAATCTGGAGAAGCTCGGCGAATCGGACAAAGGGATAATCATGTACAGGCGTCAACTACAAGAGCAGATGGAAATTGTCGCTTCTGGTGGCGAGCCATTGAACACTTTCCACGACCGACGCAAGAACCAAATCATCGAACTCTGGCAAGAGAACCAGCTAGGAAAGCGACTGGTTCTCCCTCGGAACAACAAGGTCCCGATGGATGGCCAGTGGGACCCTGAGACGGGTGATGTGTCAGTTGCGCCCACGGGCAAGCATGCCCCTGTTGGTTTGCGAGTCCAGCGCATCTACGACGAAGCTGCACAGGCCGCCGGCATCGAGTTGCAGTAGTTAAAACAAACGATTACTGATATTCATCAAACTGACGCTGACAAACGTAAAGAGAGAGTCCGGTTTTCCGGACTCTCTCTTTACGTTTACGGGCTAGCCGAGGGGCCCCATGTAAGTTTGATCGGCATAAGTGTCAGACACTGGCTTGATAGTTTCAGGCCACTGATTGATTGATGAATGTTTCCTGTCGCCTCGCGAGCGTCCTTGCCAGCCAACGTTCTCCATGTATGAGTACATCTGGATGGCATGGCCCTCTGGGTCGATTGCATAGGCCGCATAGTCGATACCTGGGTGCAACCCTGAAGGCACCTCGCGAATCTCCACTCCGCTCGCATGTAGAAAGGCGACGGCATTGCGAAGTTGTTCATAGGAGCCGACCTCAACCCCCAAGCTCACGCACGTGCTGCCTTCCCAGAATCCCATCTCCTTACGCATCGACTTCGGCCAAATGCTCAAGCTGTGGTGCTCGGTGCCCGTGCGCAGAAAAGCGAAACGCTTGCCCTGGTGCTGCACGTCCTGGGTGAGGGTGAACCCCATCTTCTCCGTGTAGAAGCGAACAGCAATGTCTACATCGTCTACAAAAATACCTACCGGGCCGATTTTTGTGATTTTGAAAGGACGCGCGAGAAGCATGCCTTCAACGTCGTACTTGCGTGGAAGATCCTCCGTGTCACGGAAGCCGGACGTCAGATCGATTCCTTTCGCGACTGCGTCCTCGAGTTCATCTTCCTCAGAGGGTTGCGGGAGCGAGGCCTTCTCGCTGAACTTCCGGTAGTACATCCCCAATGGCTTTGAGCGACCGTCCCAACCAATCTGTTCCATGCCGTAGTAGAGCTCGTTCGTGTGCCCATCTGGGTCTTGTATGTAGGTGTGCCAATTGCTCCCCGGCATATCGCGCCCTGAGCGATTGATGTGAACCTGGTGCTCTTCGAAATACTCCACCGCATTGACGACCTCTGCGAGCGAACCTGTCTGCCAGGTGATTTGATTGATATTCTGGTCGCCTGAATCAACCCCTCGCATGGCATCCAGTGCCTTTTTGGGGAACAGTACGAACGCGTGGTGATCGCCACCGTAGTGGAAGAAACGACCTCGTGTGTCGGTGATACCCATGCCCTCAAACTTCTTCGCTCGCTCTGGCGTCGACGCGAAGTCATTCATATCGGACATCTTAAAGCCGAGGAGATTCCGGTAGAAGCCGACACTAGCATCCATGTTGATGACGTTGAATCCGAAGTGCCCAAGCCTACGAATCTTGAATGGCCGGTCCATTTGGACGCCACCAACGTTGTAGGTTTTATTTAAGGTTGCCATGGAGTGTCTCGTCCGTAATTGGTAATTGGTCACTGACTGGCTTTCCTACCGCAAGGGCAATTTGCTATGTAAGCCTCGCGATTTTCTTTTCTATTTGCTCGACCGCAGGGAAATCCTCCCCAATCAGTTTGTAACAACGCTCCACATAGAGCTGTGCCAACGTTGCCCCATTTGTAGATATATCTTTTGCCGCTGCGCGTACCTTCCCTGGCCAATAATGCTCAGGCAACAAGCGCTCCAGCGCTGCGATGGATGCGTCCGTCTCATCTATCAGGGCTTCGTCGTTACGCTCGGTCGCAAAACGCATCGTGGCAACAAGCTTCGACAATTCGCCAAGTTTGTCGTGATCATTCATCAATTCGAACAAGACATGTTCAACTCGGGCGCTGTCCGGGTTTGTACGTTCCTCATCCAAGGTACGCAGATCACCTCCTGGTGCGCCTCCGTGCTGGGCCCCCAGAGGGGTTGCTGCTGGTGGTCCATTGCTCTGCTCATACAAGGCGTTGTACTCGTGAACCACCTGAGCGGTCTCGCTCATAGCGGCAGGCACGTCGCCGAGGATGAGGTTTCCTCCCGCAATCAAGTCATCTCCGCGCGTCTGTGCGAGTCGGTCGAGGTAATCAATGCTCTCGACTCTTTCAGGCACAGGCGGAGCCGCAAAGCTACCCATGCCTTGGCCCATGATGTCTCCAGCCATGCCTCCCAGCTGGGAGGCTAAAAGCGGAGGAAGGTACTTGCCCATATCCATGGTGATGGGGAGCACGAGGACATACGTCGCAAGAATGTCGGTGCCTGCGCGGAAGTAGACGATGGCATGGCCTTTCGGAGCAGAGGCATCGCCGATATCGAAGTTGAGTGCCAAGTTATTACTCCTCCTGTGTCAGGTATTATAGAAGCGTCTGCATTGATTTGCCGCTCTGTCCGTCACTATCTTGTTGACACCCCTCATAGAGGGTCCGTAACCTACGACTATGCCTCCGGCAGGCTGCCGTGAGAGAGAGGCGTGGAGTCATCAAGCACTCCATGTTTGGTTTACAGGCCGGGATGAGCGTCAGCGTTCCCCCACAACTTAACCCGCGAAGCACCTGGAAGCTTGCTGCCCGCTGGCTGCTGCAATGGACGGTGCTCTTCGCTCTTTGGATGGCTTTCTCAGGTGAATTCATCGTTGAGTTCATGATTGTAGGAGCTCTCTCTGCTGTTGCCGCAATCGTAGCTTCCGAGCTTTTATTCCGCGGCAGCCATGAGGGTAAATTTGCTAGTGCCCCTCCTAGCGTCGCCTGGTACGGTAAAACGTCACTTAGGTTCTTAATGTACCTCCCCTGGCTGTCTTACCAGATTGTCATCTCTAGTTTTCACGTGGCATATCTAGTGGTGCACCCTAGGATGCCGATTGACCCCACCCTGATTGAATTCGATACCACTCTCATTTCTGAACGGGCTCAAGTAACCCTAGCGCAATCTATCACGCTGACACCGGGGACAATCACGATCGACGCGGCGGATGGTAAATTCCTGATTCATTGCTTATCGCGTACGACTAGGCGAGGGATTGAAGATGGATTGCTCCAGAAACGGGTCGCACAGGTATTCGGAGAGCCGTGGGTAAATCATGTCCAATTGACTGATGTCGAACCGTCTCGCGAAGTGCGCGCATGACTGAATTCAGCGCGGCCGCAGGGGTACTTATCCTGCTCATGTTTGGCCTTTGCTACCGCCTTATCCGCGGGCCTCGAGGATACAACCGCTTGCTCGCAGCTGGAGCAATCGGCACATTCTCCATTGTGTTGCTAGCTATGATTGGGTACTTGTTCGATCGCCCTGATATGTTTGTGGACCTTGCACTTACCTACGCACTACTCAATTTCATCGGCACCGTCGCTGTAGCGAAATACCTTGAAAATCACCCCGAGGAGAGTGAATCAGGACCATCGGATGACGCTTCTGAAAGGGTTACTGGATGAATACAATCGGCCTGGTAGTTATGTGCTTTGGTCTGTTTTTCCTGGCAATAACTGTCGTTGGTTTGATTCGCCTGCCTGGCTTTTTTGAACGGGTGCATGCCGTCTCGAAGGCTGAAACTCTGGGATTGGCACTGGTGTTTGCGGGCCTGATGATTCACGAAGGACTAAATCTTATTAGTCTTAAATACTTACTGATTATCCTGTTCGTCGCTCTCTCGAACCCGGTGGGAGCCCATGTTCTGACTCGAGCTGCTGTGCGTACCGGCATCTTGGCGCCACATGTGCGGGAGCAGAGTCCTGGGAAGAACCAAAAGGAGGGGCTGCAATGATTTGGCAACTTGAGCTTGCCCTTTTCATCATGCTAATCCTCGTTGCAGTTATCGCGCTTGAAGTGCGTGATCTCGTCGCGGCGTTAGCAGCGCTGACTGCATACAGCTTCATTGCGGCGGCTTTGCTCGCCATAATGGGCGCAGTGGACGTGGCGTTGACGGAGGCATCCCTCGGTGCAGGGATTACTGGAGTTCTTCTGGTCGGGGGTATCAGCCTCATGCGGCGGAGATCTGTCGATTGAAGTGGCTTACGCTCGCATTCCTTATTAGCTTCCTTGGACTATTCATCTACGTCTCAGCTGACCTGCCGGATCGTGGCGACCCTCATGCTCCGGGCAACACCCACCTCGCGGCTGAGTTTATTGAGCTTACTGGGGAAGAAATTGAAATCCCTAACATTGTCTCCGCAATCTTGGCCGACTTCCGGGCACATGACACTCTTGGTGAAACCATAGTGATCTTCACTGCGGGCCTTGCCGTGCTCTTAGTTCTTCAGGTGGGGTACAAGCGCAATGACTGAACGCCATGACAGTATCATCCTGCATTTCGTCGTGCGTGTATTCATGGTGCCCTTCATCGTAATGTTCGGCGCTTATGTCTTCATACACGGTGAGTTGAGCCCTGGAGGTGGTTTCCAGGCGGGAGCAATCGTGGCTTCAGCTTTTGTCTTGGCACGATTGACACTAGGTACGAATCACTCCTCTCCACGTATCCAGGCGCATTACCTCATATGGCTAGCGAGCTTCGGAGTGGGTATCTACGTTCTTGCCGGGCTAATTCCGATGTTCTTCGGAGCGAATTTCCTGGATTACAACAGCCTCCCAACGGAGTGGTTCAACGATATCGCCGAGCACCATCGAACGGCACGAGCCATGGGCCTGTTCATTGTCGAGGTTGGGGTTTTCATCGCGGTGTTTAGTGTCCTCGTTACCATGTACGACCACCTAACCTTCCAACATAGGGAGGAACAGGATGATTGATGAAATCGCAGCGCGATTCCCTTACTGGGCGAGCGGATTGCTGATAGCGATTGGTCTCTATGGCATGATCGGGAAGCGGAGCCTTGTTAAGAAGCTGATTGGGATGAATATCTTCCAATCAGCGATCATCCTTTTCTTCATAGCGGGTAGCCTCCGCCATGGAGCAACGCTTCCTATCCTGCTAAGGAAAGATGGCCACATTATTGAGCCGATTGCCCCTGAACTCTATGTCAACCCACTCCCACATGTGCTCATGCTCACGGCCATCGTCGTCAGCGTAGCTATTACTGGTGTTGCGCTAGCGTTTCTGGTTCGTATTTACCGCGAGTACGAGGACCTTGATGAGGAATCGCTTTTGAAGAAGGTGCGCCAATAACGGATCAGCTCCCAATCTTCATTGTCCTTCCTCCGATGCTGGCGGCTCTGATCGTGCCTGTTCTCGCTCGTTTCCGTCATGAGCTTGGCTACATCATTGCGCTTGCTGGTGTTGGCCTATCGTCGGTCGCCTCGATCTGGGCGTTGGCGTATGTCCTAGACAACGGGACAATGCGCTACAACCTTGGCGGCTGGGCCCCTCCCATCGGCATCGAGTACGTCGTAGATCTAATCGCGGCCTTCGTCGCGGTCATCGTCACGTCGGTGGCTTCGTTAGTCATCATTGGCACACGTCGCTGGGCAGACCGCGAAGCGGGCGACCGACTTGGTTCCTTCTACTCCCTGGTGATGCTGCTTATCACCGGCCTTGTGGGTATGATCGTCACCGGTGACTTGTTCAACCTGTTCGTCTTTTTGGAAATATCCTCGCTTGCCGGCTACGCGCTTATTTTCTTGGGCGGCGGTCGAGCGATGCTTGCAGGCTTCCGCTACCTAATTCTCGGCTCCGTCGGCGGCTCTTTATACATGCTGGGAGTTGGGTTCCTGTACTTCAGCACAGGCACTCTTAACATGGGCGAGACGAAGGAAATACTGACCGACGAGGCTACAGCACGCTCGGTGCAGGCAGGGGCTGCGTTTATCTTCGTTGGTCTTGGGTTGAAGATGGCCCTTGTGCCTATGCACCTTTGGCTTCCTGATGCCTACACATTCGCACCATCTTCTGTGAATACACTTATTGCGCCAATCATGACCAAGGTAGGTGCCTACGCCATGATTCGCATGTTCCTCAGCGTATTCCCCGACGGTTATCTAAAGGATATTGTCCCTATCGCCGATGCCCTACTAGTACTCGGCCTCACGGGAATCATAGTCGGCTCGGTTGCTGCGATGTCCCAGAAGGATATTCGGCGTATGCTCGCCTATTCTTCCATTAGCCAACTAGCTGTTATTGCGGTCGGATTGGGACTGGGAACACCGCTTGGGTTGGTTGCCGCTCTGCTGCATATCATGAACCACGCGGTGATGAAATCGGCGTTGTTCATGGCGATTGCCTCCGTCCGATTCACTAGCGGAATAACGCAGGTCGCGGACTTCGCTGGAACCGGGCGGCGTATGCCGTTCACTATGGGCGCATTCACTCTGGGTGCGCTGGCTATGGTTGGTATACCACCTGCCAGCGGCTTCTTCAGCAAATGGTATGCAGTGCAAGCCGGTATCGAATCGAACCAATGGGTAGTCGTTTTTGTCGTGTTGGCAAGCTCCTTGCTCACCGCTGTTTACTTGTTCCGGATTCTCGAGAGTGCCTACTTGCACCCTCTGAAGCCGGAGCCTTCCCATGGGGATCAACATGCTTCAGGATTCGGTAAGACAGATCTGGACATGCCGGCTGAAGTACAGATACGAGAAGCCCCTTTGGACATGACGATACCGACCGTCCTGTTGGGCTTAGCCACAGTAGTACTTGGGGTGTTCAATGCCGTGATTGTTATCAATATCCTTGAGCCGGGAATCGTATGACCGAGACGACTTCATCCATAATGCCGCTCATCGCGGTGTTACTGCCGGTTGGCGCGGCGCTGCTCGTTTTGCTTACGGGCGAGCGCTACCGCAACGTGCGCGACTCTTGGTCGACAATTGCAGCCGTGGTTATGGTCGCGGTCATCGCGTCTATGCTGCCAGACGTCCTTGATGGTCGAGTGCCTCAAACGACCATTATCGAGATGTCGCCGGGCATTGACATCATGTTACGAGCCGATGCCGCGGGGATGATTTTCGGTCTATTGGCATCTTCACTCTGGGTACTGGCAAGCGTTTACGCTGTGGGCTACATGCGCGTCGAGCACGAGCAGAGGCAGACCCGATTCTTCGTGGCCTACGCCCTCAGTCTAGGTGCTGCTGCAGGTGTCGCTTTCTCGGCAAACCTTCTGACCTTCGTCCTCTTCTACGAGCTACTAACGCTAGTCACCTTCCCCCTTGTTACTCATCGCGAGACTGCATCCGCCATCATTGCCGGTCGCAAGTATCTCGCCTACACCCTCTTCGGCGGCCTCATGCTTATCGGTGGAACCGCCTGGGTCCATATGCTTGGCATCGATGGGACTTTTGTCGCGGGTGGGTTAATGGCCGATCAGAATATCTCCAAATCCACAGCCTGGGGACTGCTAACGGTGCTGATGGTCGGCGTCGGAGTGAAATCGGCAGTAATGCCGCTTCACGGCTGGCTTCCCAGCGCCATGGTTGCACCGACTCCCGTATCCGCGCTTCTGCACGCCGTAGCTGTCGTCAAGGCAGGAGTGTTCGGGGTTGTGCGGATGTTGATGTTCGTCTTCGGCGCCGAACTCCTGCGTGAGATGAATGCCTGGCAGTTCATAGCTGTGCTTGCCGCCGTCACGCTCATCACGGGCTCGATGCTCGCGCTGCGTCACGACAACCTGAAGCGCCGGCTTGCTTACTCCACCATCTCCCACCTGTCATACATCGTTCTAGGTGTTGCGCTGTTGGGCCCCATCGCTCTCACCGGTGCTCTCTTGCACATTATTGGCCACGGCGTCACGAAAATCACCCTCTTCTTCGTAGCTGGTGCTATCAACTCACATACCCACAAGGAGAATGTCAGCGAGTTAGACGGCATCGGCCGGCAGATGCCTATAACTATGGGGGCGTTCACTCTTGCCGCGCTAAGTATGGTGGGAATCCCGCCATTCGTCCTGTTCACCAGCAAGTTCTACCTTGGCTGGGGTGCAGCCCAAGTTGACCAGCAGGTATTCATGCTGGTTTACCTGTTCAGCGGAGTGCTAGCGGCGGGTTACCTCTTCCCCGTTATCTACCGCGCCTTTGGGAAGCAATCGCCGGACCACCCCTCCTATAGTGAGGCCGACCTGCGCATGGTTGGGCCCCTTGCGATCACGGGCCTGCTTGCTCTGTTCCTTGGCATTGCTCCCAATTTGCCATTTGGCTTCTTTGATCTCGCAGCCGAAGTTGCTCGCACTTCATTCGGAGATGGAATCCCAATGACAAAGGGTACTGAATGATTTTTTCTCGATTGTTATTGTTCACTGCCACATTGGTGCTTGTTTTGTCAGGAGTCGTTGAGTTACTGTTCGTCGAACACCGCCATCGGCTGTTCCTGGCTTCCAACCTCACACTCTATTGGTGTGCTTTCGGATTTATGGCTTGCATCGGTATCGTCCTCGTTTCCAAATGGTTTGGACATACCTTCGTGATGAGGCACAACGACCCCTACACAGGCGAACCAGTCTTGGATGAGCCGAGTAAGAGCAGCCATGGATAATACTCCCCCGGTCGTAATAATGCTCATCGCTGCTGCGCTAGTTGTATTCCTGCCTAGCACGCTGCGCAGGGCTGTGGCGGTCATAGCCCCGGCATTGGTGCTAGCCCACCTCACATTTTTTCTCGAAGTGGGCGACTCGTGGTCATTTACATGGCTAACCCTAGACTTGGAACCATTGCGCGTGGACAGACTGAGTTTGCCGTTCGGCTACGTGTTCGGGATAGCCGGCACCCTTGGCGCAATCTACGCCTGGCACCATGAATCTAAGCTTCAGCAAGCGGCTTCTCTTGCATATGCTGGTTCGTCTATCGGCGTCGTCTTTGCAGGCGATCTCGTAACACTGGTCCTTTTCTGGGAATTGATGGCGATTTCGTCCGCATACCTTGTATGGGGTGGTGGCTGGCCTAACTCTCAGTCGGCGGGTGCTCGGTATCTTTTCGTACATATAGTGGGGGGGAGCATCGTGCTCGCAGGTGTCTTATGGCACCTAGGTGCCGGCGGTTCGACCGACTTTACACTCTTCGACGGCACTGTCGCTGGGTGGCTAATACTCGCGGGATTTGCCATTAATGCTGCCATACCTCCTCTCCATGCATGGTTAGCGGATGCCTACCCCGAAGCGAGTATCACCGGAAGCGTGTTTTTGAGCGCATTCACCACGAAGACTGCTGTCTACGTCTTGGCTAGAGGGTTCGCAGGTTGGGAAATCCTCCTCGTTCTCGGTGTGATCATGGCGCTGTATGGTGTGGTTTTCGCCGTACTGGAAAATGACATCCGTAGGTTGCTTGCCTACCACATTGTCAGCCAAGTGGGTTACATGGTTGCAGGTGTGGGCATGGGGACGGAGGTCGCTATTAATGGCGCGGTTGCCCATGCATTCGCGCATGTAATTTACAAAGGACTACTCTTCATGGGTGCGGGTGCGGCTATCCACGCCACCGGTGGTCGTCGAACTCTGACTGCTCTCGGGGGTATCGCTGGACGTATGCGGTCAGTCGTCACTCTGTACATGATTGGGGCCCTTGCGATCTCAGCATTTCCGCTATTCAGTGGTTTCACTACCAAATCGATGGTGATTTTTGCTGCTGAGGAGCAACACATCGAATGGGCGGTGGCACTTCTCTACATTGCCTCGGTCGGGACATTTCTCCATACGGGCCTAAAGCTACCCTACTTCACATGGTTCGGTCCACGGCGGGAGGACATCCGTGTCGGCCCGGTGCCCAAGAATATGATTATTGCGATGATTGGTGGGGCTGCGCTGTGTGTGGGTATTGGGGTTTACCCACAGCCCTTGTACGACATGTTGCCATTCGCTAACAACTACCAAGCGTACACCGCTGACCACGTCGTCACGACGCTGCAGTTGCTCGCGTTCACGGCCATAGCGTTTTGGCTGTTGTTGAATAAGCTGAGCGGCGAGGCGACGGTCACTATTGACACTGATTGGTTCTACCGAAAAGCGGGCAAGCCCGTGCGCCTCTTCGTCCAACAGCCACTTGAATGGCCTTTCACCCAAGCGGCCCGCCTAGCTCGTTGGATCGTCGAGATTGCTGGTCGCCTCTCGCTGACCCCGGAGTCTGGCTGGTCGCGCCTACTGTCTGCCGCTGGGGACCCCAAGACGATCATCGATCACCTCGGTCGTCCCCCGCTAGGTGCTGCGATATCAGCGATATTCGTCACATTTGCCGCTGTCGCTCTACTCGCTGCCGCGTTCGACTAACCTTGGCGGCGGAGCCTAACCACCGTATTGAAACAAGAGACGAGGCGTTGTGGGCCTCGTCTCTCCTAGTAACATCGCGTCTCTCACTCCCTCAGCCCTACGCCTCTAGTACAATGGCAGGTGAAATCTCTATCGATTCACAGGATTTGCTTTGGCCATTGGCATCTTCGGGCTACCCCGCACCGGTAAAACATCCATCTTCAACGCCGTGACACGTGGTCATGCGGACACCGCGACGTTTCGCACCAGTGGAGCGCAACCCAACATCGGAGTTGCTAAGGTTCCAGATATCCGGCTGGACAAACTAGCCGAGCTTTCCAAGCCAAAGAAACTAACTGCCGCTGAGGTCGAGTACATTGACATCCCGGCCTCCCCTGACGCTATGGCCAAGGGCATTGGGGGTGAATTCCTTAACGTTCTCCAGCGTTGTGATGCCTTGATTGTAGTCTGTCGCTCTTTCGAGAACACCGCTGTAGCCCATGTCGAAGATACTATTGACCCCTACCGCGACGCCGAATCATTGGAGATGGAACTGATGTTTTCCGATCTTGCGCTGCTGGAACGCCGTGAACATCGCATTGGCACTCAGCTACGTTCTGCCAAGGTTTCCGAGCGTGATGCATTGGCTAAAGAGCAAATCATTATTGCCAAAATCAAGGAACAGTTAGAGGCTGAAGTGCCGGTTCGGGAGCAGAACCTCTCTGCGGAAGCAGCCCCGTTACTCGAAAATTTTCAACTACTCTCAGGCAAACCGCTCATGGTTGTTTTCAATATTGACGAGGAATCCGTCGAACGAACAACCGAGATAGAGGCGGAAATGGCAGCGAGGATTGATAAACCCCAGGTTTCTACCGTTGCCCTCTGCGGCAAGCTTGAAATGGAGTTAGCAGGGATGGACCCTGAAGAAGAATTAGAATTCCGCGAATCACTTGGAGTAGGAGAACCTAGCCTCGACCGGATGATTCGTGTTTCCTACGACTTGTTGGGGCTGATTTCATTCCTTACGACGGGCCCCGATGAGACTCGTGCCTGGACCATAAGGAAAGGGATATCCGCCGTGGATGCTGCCGCCAAGATTCATTCTGATATCCAGCGAGGGTTCATTCGTGCTGAGATTGTTGGCTACGAGGATCTTATTCGCGCGGGTTCCATCGCTGAGGCCCGCAAGGAAGGGACTTTCCGCACCGAAGGGAAGTCCTACACCATGCAAGATGGTGATGTCGTCAACTTCCTTTTCAACGTGTAATCCGAGGCCCAGCGACGTATCAGGCCCCGCAGCGATGCTGTCAGTACTCGCTGTCATTCTAGCCATGCTGGGAATACTTACGCTCGTGCCCGGTGAAATCCGTGCTGAATACCGTACTGCAACCCGCTGCACCCTATAATCCACTCATGACACTTGGCCTTTACGTCCACGTCCCCTTCTGCGAAACAAAGTGCCCCTACTGTGACTTCAACACTTATGCTGCTATCGAGTCGCTTATGCCGGGCTACGTTGATGCCGTCGCCAACGAGATAACACAGTGGGGTGCCTGGCTGAAACATCCAGCGCTCACGAGCCTCTTTTTTGGAGGAGGGACTCCGTCGTATCTCCCGACTCGTGATATCGCCAAGCTGATGCGCGCCATCTACGCTGCTTACGACCTACCGTCTGATACGGAGGTAACGCTCGAGGCAAACCCCGGCGATTGCTCCCGGGAACGGCTTCAGGCCATCCGCCGTACAGGAGTTAACCGACTCAGCATCGGAGTGCAATCCTTCGACGATAACGAGTTGCGACTACTAGGCCGACGTCACTCGGTGGATCAGGCGATTGCTGCTGTTCGGAGTGCGCGAGTTGCTGGTTTCGACAATCTTAGTATCGACCTAATGTTCGGCTTGCCCTATCAGTTCGCTGCGTCGTGGGCACACTCGCTGGAAGAGGCGGTGGCGCTAGAAGTAGAGCACATCTCTGCATATGCCCTCACGCTAGAAGGAGGGACTCCTATGGAGGCGGATGTTGCAGGCGGTCATTTGCCTGAGATAGACCCTGATATCGCTGCCGAAATGTACAACATGACCTGTGAAACCCTCGCTGCAGCTGGCTATGAGCAGTACGAAATCTCCAACTGGTCGAAACCCGGATTGCAGAGCATTCACAACCTTACGTATTGGCGTAACGAGTCTTGGCTTGGCGTTGGCCCCGGCGCGCATGGAACTATCGCTCACGGTCCCGGTGCATTCTCGGCGCTTCCAGAGCAGGGGGTGCGATTTGTTGATATAAAGCCCCCACGCGCCTATATCGAACGCGCCATGGCCTGGCGAAGCGGTGGAGCGCTTACTGCCGACACGCTGGCTGGTGCTGGTGCCATCGACACGATCGAACTGACCACCCAAGCCATAGCAATGGGTGAGACGATGATGATGGGCCTACGCCTCAACGTTGGAGTGAGCGATGCGTCATTTCGCCAACGGTTTGGCGTCGGCATTGCCGATGCTTTCCCGAACGCCGTCAACGATTGCCTGAAGGATGGCCTTCTCGAGTGGGTAGGTGAGCGCCTGCGCCTAACAGATGACCTTCGCCCATTAGGCAACGAAGCATTCGGGCGGTTCATCGCCGAAGCCATGGGTTAGCTCGCGAACGCTAGCAACGTAGCCGCCCTGGTGGCAAAATAATGCCCGTAAAGATTAGCAGTACCATGAGGGAGACTGCCGAGATGCATAAGGTTGTTCTGCTTAGGCACGGGGAGAGCGAATGGAATCTTTCCAACCGATTCAGCGGTTGGAAAGATGTAGATCTCACGGAGAACGGCCGTCGTGAAGCTGCCACTGCAGGGCAATTACTTAGGTCTGAGGGATTCGACTTCGATCTCGCTTACACATCCGTTCTCAAGCGCGCCATCCGCACCCTCTGGATTGTACTTGACGAGATGGACCTAATGTGGATTCCTGTTGTACGCGACTGGCACCTGAACGAACGCTCGTACGGCGCGCTCCAAGGCCTGAACAAGGCAGAAACGGCAGCAGAGCATGGCGAGGACCAAGTGCATATCTGGCGTCGCTCCTACGATGTCCCGCCGCCGGCCCTTAATCGCTCCGATGAGCGCCACCCTGCTAACGACCGCCGCTACGCATCGTTGGCTAATGATGAGATTCCTGACACTGAATCGCTGAAGACAACTATTGATCGTTTCGTTCCTTACTGGGAGCAAACCATCGCGCCTCAAATCAAGGCTGGCAAGCGTGTGCTCATCACTGCCCACGGCAACAGCTTGCGTGCCCTGGTCAAGTACCTCGACGATGTTTCTGATGAAAGTATCGTCGACCTCAATATTCCCACGGGCGCACCACTTCTCTACGAGCTGGACGACCACCTCTCACCAATTAGCCACCGCTACCTGGGTGACCCGGAATCCATCGCGAAAGCGATGGCCGCAGTCGCAGCGCAGGGCACCGCACAGGCGAAGAGGTGATTAACCACGCAATCTCTTGGAACGTCAACGGGCTGCGGGCGCTTCACCGGCACGAACTTTTTCTCTCATTCCTACAAAGCGAAAGGCCTGACATTGTCTGTCTTCAAGAGATCAAGTCTCTCGAAGAGCAACTGCCTCCTGAATTACTTGAAATAGATGGATACCACGCCTACTTCAACTCGGCAGAGCGTAAGGGCTACTCCGGCGTGGCAATCTACAGCAAGCAAGAGCCGCTAAACATTATCCACGGGCTCGGCATCCCTGAATTCGACGTGGAAGGCCGAGTCATCACTGCCGAGTACGCCACTTTCACTCTCATGAATATCTACTACCCTAACGGCCAATCTTCTGCCGAGCGCCTCGAGTACAAGATGCGCTTCTATGACGCATTCCTCCAGTTCGCCGACAGCATCGTGAAGAGTGGGAAGAATCTGTTAATTTGCGGGGATGTCAATACCGCCCATACCGAGAGTGACATCGCTCGACCCAAAGAGAATGCAAAAGTCTCAGGGTTCCTCTCTTCGGAGCGTGACTGGATGGACAAATTCCTCAGTCACGGCTATAGCGACACCCTTCGGATGTTCGACAGCACCCCTGGTATCTACTCTTACTGGGATATGAAATCCCGTGCTCGTGAGCGAGATGTTGGTTGGCGGATTGACTACTTCTTCGTCAGTGATTCCTTCAAACCCAATATTACTAACGCCTCAGTTCTCCGCGACACTACCGGCTCTGACCACTGCCCCATCACTGTCGACTTTGACGCCTAGGCGATTGCGGACTGGCCTAAAGCGAAAGCCGTTCATTCCTTGAAGGACGAGCAACTTTCTTATGACGAGGAGGGGGCGGGGTAAGCTACCTCAATGCGGAAACTTACGCCTGAAATGATCACGCCTTAGCGGCGTTTGCTTCGGGGCGAGGCCGGTTTTGCTGCCACCAGTCCTCGTCGATGTTCGTGTTAATCATTTCAGGATGCTCGCCTCGCTGCACGCCCATCGGATCTTCGCCTCGCTGAACCTTCTCAATCTGCTCTTTTGTGATGCGTCGCAGAAGCACCACTCCCCTATCAGAGTAGCTCAAATGCTCTTTCGTGCGATTCGCGATTGGCCCTTGCGTTTCCCATGCCATATGGTCTTGTGAAATCACATTCTGAAGAGTGAAATGGGCCTCTGGGTGCATTGCCTGGGGCGGCTGCTTATATGGCTCCATGAATTCGACCTCAGGGTCGAACGCATCATCGGGTTCGCTACCGTCTTCGGTCGGGAAGAAATTGACGTGAACGTGCCATGTGTGAGTGTCATCAATCGGAGTTCGGTACTGCGTGCTCGCGCCCTGACGCAGAATTGTAGGGAAGCAAACGGGGTGCTCATCAACCGACCCATTCTTGTACGTTCGCTTCTTCATCAAGCCCCAGTCCGTCGTGCGAAACTCGAATGCTTCGACGTCGTCTGTGAAACCACGAGTCGTGCTTACTGGCTGCTTGCCACGGCCAATGAATTCCTGGTGCAGCACCTGAAGGTGCGCGGGATCCATCGAATTCTCCATAGCCTGGAACCAATTGGAGTCCAGCACCGGATGTAGTCGAATCGTGCGAGTGCCGTCCTTCCGGAACAACGTGTCGTAACGCGTCATCGGTGGTACGGGCTGCGGGCCCATGTAAGTCCAAATTAAACCGACATGAATCTTCACGGGGTATGCAGTGGTCTTCACGTTCTTCATGATAGCGTCGTTTCGTTCGGGTGGCGTTTCGATGATGTTGCCATCGCAATCCATCAACCAACCGTGGTATACGCAAGAAATCCCACGCTCTTCGACGCGTCCGTAAACCAGCGAAGCATTTCGGTGAGGGCACTTATCAGCAATAAGGCCCGTGCGACCGGATTTATCCCGAAAGATAACTAAATCTTCAGCAAGTATGCGCACGAATTTCGTGGGGTTTTCGTCGCTCAAGTCTTGCGCTAGTGCTATCGGGTGCCAGTAGCGGCGAAGAAGTTCGCCTGCAGGAGTTCCTGGGCCAACTTGTGTCAGGAATTGATTCTCTTCTTGGGTCAGCATGGCGATAGCACCTCCAGCATTCCGTAACAGGCATTTTGCGTGCGCAACATGAACGCTCATTTGCGTGTACGGGAGTATACCCCTGATGCATGTGGTCTTCACACCAAAGTGGAGCTAGACACTACAGAATGTTACTTGGAGCGTATCCCAATCGCGCTGGCGGTTGGACATGGAGAACATTTCACTGAGATAAGCGAAGGTGTGCTACCGCGGACATGGCCTTGAGTGAATTAAAGAACCTGGTCGAGAAGGCACAGGCGTTTTGTTTTACACATGGCGCGACAACTCGGAGCCTAGGCTACCCCTCTAGGGGAGAGGGGTCCTAGGCTCCGTAAAAGAATCGCTAGAGAATTGCGAGTGTAGATCTCGCCAGAATCGTGAGAACTGATCTACGCTCGGCTAGGCGCCCAAGATATTGAGAGCAGCTCCTGCGTGGAACCATTCGATCTGTTCACCGCTCATTGTGTGTGTCAACTCAATCTCTTCATCGCCACCCTCACTGTGGTGGATGATGGCTTTCACTGGCTTACCGGGAGCCAAATCCTTAAGACCCGTCACGCTAACATTGTCGCCCTCAAGAATCAGATCGTAGTCACCAGGGTTGCTGAACGTCAGCGGCAGCAGCCCTTGCTTCTTGAGATTCGTTTCGTGAATGCGCGCGAAGCTGCGGACAATCACCGCTTTACAACCCAGCAACCGGGGAGACATCGCCGCGTGCTCGCGCGAAGAACCTTCGCCGTAATTCCAGTCGCCAACTGCGACCCATCCTTCACCGCGCTCTTTGTAGGTGCGGGCGATGGCAGGGAATGCTGCGCGCTCACCAGTGTTTTGGTTGAACCCTTCGCCAGCCTCGCCTGTGAACGCATTGACTGCGCCCAAGAATGCATTGTCACTCAAGCGATCCAGGTGACCACGGAAGCGCAACCACGGGCCAGCCGGTGAAATATGGTCGGTCGTGCACTTACCCTGGGCTTTCACTAGCAGGTGGAGATGGTCGTAGTCGTTGCCGTCCCACTTGGCGAATGGCGCCAGCAATTCCAGGCGGGTTGACGCCGGGTCTACCACAACATTGATACTGCTGCCGTCCTCGACCGGAGGTTCGTAGCCGAACCCACGTCCGACGAAACCACCCTCAGGAACCTCAGGAGCGAGCCCCGGCGGGTCCAGCTTGAATTGCTCGCCGTCCGGTCCTGTGAGCATGTCGGTTAATGGATTGAACGAAAGGCGGCCAGCAAGCCCCATGGCCATCACCAACTCTGGACTACCAATGAAATTCAGCGTCTGCGGATTCGCATCGTTCCGCGCAGGGAAATTGCGATTGAACGTTGTAACGATGGAGTTCTTGTCTCCCTTGGAAATACTGTCGCGGCGCCATTGGCCGATACAGGGGCCACAAGCGTTCGCCATCACGACGCCGCCAGCCGATTCCAATGTCGCCATTTGGCCATCGCGCTGGATAGTGGCGTGAACTGCCTCAGACCCAGGCGTGATGAATAGTTCAGATGCGGCCTTCAGGCCGTGCGCAGCCGCCTGCTTGGCGACGTTGGCCGCCCGCGATATATCCTCGTAAGAGGAGTTCGTGCAAGAACCAATCAGCGCAGCCGTCAAATTGTCCGGATAGTTCTCTTTGATGACCGCCGCCGCCACTTCAGAGATTGGTCGCGCAAGGTCGGGCGTGTGCGGCCCCACCAAATGGGGCTCTAGTTCGTCTAGGTTGATTTCAACAATCTTGTCGAAGTACTTCTCGGGATTCTCCTCAACATCGTCATCAGCGACCAATAAGTGCTTGTACTTTTCTGCTAATGCCGCCAATTCCGGCCGCGCTGTCGCGTTCAAGTAGGTCGCTATACGTTCATCGTAAGGGAAAATGGAGGTTGTAGCGCCCAGCTCTGCGCCCATGTTGCAGATTGTCGCCTTTCCGGTTGCACTAATGGACCTGGTTCCGGGGCCGAAGTACTCGACCACCGAGTTAGTGCCACCAGAAACCGTCAAGATACCTGCTAATTTCAGAATCACATCCTTTGGTGCTGTCCAGCCGTTCAATGAACCCGTCAGCTTCACACCGATCAGCTTTGGGTAGAGAACCTCCCAAGGGAATCCCGCCATCACGTCAACGGCGTCGGCACCGCCGACGCCGGAAGCGAATGCACCCAGGCCGCCAGCATTGGGCGTGTGAGAGTCGGTGCCAATCATCAGCAGACCAGGGAACGCGTAATTTTCCACAATCACCTGGTGGATGATGCCGGAACCCGGGCCCCAGAACCCCAACCCGTACTTGGATGATGATGAGCGGAGGAAATCATAGACTTCTTTATTCGAGATTTCGGCCTCGCCGGTATCATCGGTCGCGCCCTTGTAGGCAACGATTAAATGGTCGCAGTGTACCGTCGTCGGCACTGCCGTCTGAGCTTTGCCCGCCTGCATGAACTGCAGAATAGCCATCTGCCCGGTCACATCCTGTAGGCCAACCCGGTCAGGACGAAGATTCAGGTAGCTTTCACCTGCCAAAAGCTCGGCTTCGTCGGGTTCATCAAGATGGCCCAGTAACACCTTTTCCCCGAAGGTCAACGGCCGGTTCAAGCGAGCCCGAACCTTCTCAAGTCGTGCCTCGATCTTCTTATACGCCTCTTCGACGAAAGCTGGCGTAGAGTCAACCAACGGAGCTGCCATGCGGGTCCTCCTCGGACAATGGGTATTTCTTACGACGGTTGCGATACAACGAGCGCGCGTACGCCCTCAAGCCGCATAGTGGCTAAATGTATCACGCGAGCCCACTCCTCGCACGTGTGATTCGCCTATAGCCTGCCCCGAAGATATCCTGAGTGACGTAACCAACGTAGGAGTGACCCGTGACGACCTACCTATCCAATGAGGACATCCACAAGCTGCTGCCCATGGGAGCAGCAATAGATGTCCTTGATGACTTGTTCCGGCAGGAAGCGAAAGGCCTCGTCGAGAACATTCCTCGTAAGCGTCGACGATTCGAAGGTGGGGGAAGCGGCACTCTCATGGGAGGTGTAGTGCTTGGCTCGAGAGCATATGGGGTACGCAACTCTTACCAATCGCTCCTGCACGACACTGAGACTGGAAAACTCTTGGCGATAATTGAGCCTAGCGCCGTGGCCTGGATACGCACAGGGGCGGCTAGCGGAGTCGCTACCAAGTACATGGCGTTGCCCGATGCATCGGTCGTAGGTTGCGTGGGCACTGGGCGCCAGGCTATAACCCAGCTCCAAGCGATTTTGCTAGTACGCCCCATAACGCTCATCAAAGTGTACTCGCGCTCTCAAGAGCGGCGTGACTCCTTTGCCAAGCAGATCTGCGATGAATTTGCTATCGATGTTCAGCCAGTGGGCTCAGCTGAAGCCTGCCTCGATGGCTCGCAGATTATCGTCACCATAACCAACTCGCGTACACCTGTCTTCGATGGCAAGATGATCGCCCCGGGCACCCACATCAACGCTGCTGGTGGCAATTCCTATGCCCGTTGCGAAGTTGACGAAACAACCATCCTCCGCTCTGCGCTGGTGGCGGTCGACAATTTAGACCAGGCCAAAACCGAATGCGGGGAACTCATTGCCGCTGTTGACCGCGGTGTCTTTCGCTGGAATCAGGCTGTTGAATTGCATCAGGTGGTCAGCGGGCAAGTTGCTGGCCGTCCTTCACCCCACGCCATTACCCTGTTTGAAAGCCAGGGCATCGGAACCGAAGACACTGCTTGTTACGCCTACGTTTTTCGCCAAGCCTGCGAGCAGGGCATCGGCATCGAACTCCCGTTCTAGCGTGATTCTGTGCGTGTAGATTAGGTTACCGTTAGCAGTACACGCTCGTCGCCTTGGCGACGCGTGATTTTCAGGTCATCAAGATGCTCTAGCACCGCGAGAGCATACTTACGTGATGTTCCCTGCATATCGCGAACCTCAGCGACTGTCACGTTCCCATTCACTTGTAAGTGTTCGACCACCTGAGCCTGTAAGCGAGCCCACGTCGCCGCATCGAAGGTCACGCCATCGCCAGCGCGAACCACCTTGGCATGCTCCGACAGCAAAGCCATCAACTCAGGAGCGACTTTGGGCTGCTCCAGAGGAAACGGGTCTGAGGCCAGTTTCGCGACGAACTCATCCATCTCCGCTTGTTGCTGAGCGGATACCTCCACTAGATGACCTGGCAGATGGAGCAACCCCGCGTCATCGATTAACGTCCCTGAGTCCTCGAGCGTACTTAGCACGAGATTTGCGAGAGTCCCTGTCACTCCCAGCCGTGACCGCAGCTCTTCGCGCGCCATCCCTGTGCGCAGTGGATTCTGCACGTGGTACGTTGCCAAAGATTGCTGCGCCTTGGCTGATAGCCGCGTCCAGCCCGCTAATGTGTATACCTGGGCACCCAGCACTACCTCTTTACCAAGTGCCACCGCAGACCCCTCGTCAACAGCCTGACGGGTTAGATCAATCGCTTCGTTATCTGTGAGGTTAGCCCGTCGCGCTAGCGACCTTACGTTAGATGGTTCGGTCGCTTCCAATGCTGACAGCAATTGAGCTGTCGGGCTGCCTGCGGCCAACCGCTCTAACCGCTCTATTGTCGGTGCGTGATTGCGACGATGTCGGCTCGCATCCACGTCCACTACGTAGCCACCCCCCAATGTCGTATCGGGCGACCGAATCACGAAGCGATCTCCCCGAGCTAGCGGTACCGCCTCGTGAAGATAGATCTGCGCCCAACCTTCATCACCTGGCTTTAATTCATCGTTCTCCAGTAAACGCACAATCGCTGGAGTCTCGGATGCATGAGCGTGGAAAGTAGCGGGATAATTGTGACGCACGTTGTGTTGCGCGGCCTTTAGAAGCCGTAAGCGTACGTCCACCGCACGCGTCGGGTGCAACCAGTCTGGTGTAGTTACTACTTCGCCGCGTTCGATCTCATCCGTCGCTACGCCGCTTAGGTTCACCGCTACGCGGTTGCCTGGTTCAGCGATATCTATCTTCTTCTGGTGCGACTGCAACCCACGGATGCGCGAGCGCTTACCACTCGGAACAATTTCCACCTCTTGACCGACTGCCAGAGTGCCGTCAATCAACGTCCCCGTCACCACTGTTCCGAATCCAGAAACCGAGAAAGCGCGATCAATCGCTAGGCGCGGCCTGCCTAGGTCGCGACGTCGTAACGAATCATCCAAGGCAAAGTCGATTGCAGCCAGTAATTCTGGGATACCTTCGCCCGTAGTGGCAGCCGCGCTCACCACGCGCGAGCCTTCGAGTTTGGTGCCCTTCAGCACATCCTCAATCTCCAGTTCTACCAACTCTAGGGTATCGGCGTCTGCAAGGTCTTTTTTGGTGATTACCACCAACCCACGCTCTACACCTAGCAAGTCAAGAATCGCCAAATGCTCTTTGGTTTGTGGCATTACAGACTCGTCTGCGGCCACAACTAGCAGCGCCAGATCAACACCTCCCACACCTGCGAGCATGTTCTTGATGAAACGCTCATGGCCGGGCACATCAACGACGCTGACCTCACGGCTCGAAGGCAGCGTCACCCAAGCGAATCCCAGGTCGATGGTCATCCCACGTTGCTTCTCTTCGTCAAGTCGGTCTGGGTCGATGCCCGTCATGGACAGCACGAGAGTCGATTTCCCGTGATCAACATGGCCAGCTGTACCTATTACATACATGGTGAATTAGAGGATACCAGTGTGCTTGAAGGATCAGGCTAGGATGCAAATACCTGGGAAATACAGAGAGGTAAAGCGCCAAAGCACCGTTGGGCTGCCTACTCGGAAG
>CALGTL010000064.1 GCA_937901475.1 uncultured Dehalococcoidia bacterium | reverse complement strand
TGAAATAACATTTCTTGATATCACTGCTAGTCATGAAGGACGAGATACCACGCTGTATACTGTTGAGCGAATGGCTGGACAGGTGTTTATTCCGTTGACAGTTGGTGGTGGTGTTCGTGAAATGCATGATATTCGCAATTTACTCAATGCGGGGGCAGATAAGGTTGCAATAAATTCTGCGGCTATCTCTAATCCTGAGTTTGTCGCTGAAGCAGCACAACGCTTCGGTAGTCAATGCATTGTAGTTGCTATTGATGCCAAGCAAGTGGAAGGGAGTGATACGAATCGTTGGGAGATTTTTACCCATGGAGGGCGAAAACCAACGGGAATAGATGCGGTGGCTTGGGCTGAAAAGATGACTGATCTTGGTGCCGGTGAAATACTACTGACCAGTATGGATCGCGATGGCACTAAAAACGGATTTGATCTTGACCTTACAGCTTCTGTTAGTGAGTATGTTTCCGTACCTGTGATCGCCTCCGGCGGAGTTGGGACTTTACAACATTTAGCTGACGGAATTACATTGGGCAAAGCTGACGCAGTTTTAGCGGCCAGTATTTT
This sequence comes from uncultured Dehalococcoidia bacterium, assembly GCA_937901475.1. Taxonomy (GTDB): domain Bacteria; phylum Chloroflexota; class Dehalococcoidia; order Lucifugimonadales; family Australimonadaceae; genus CALGTL01. Next base: position 1,409 of record CALGTL010000064.1, on the reverse strand, counting down.
CCATTTTGCTGAGTACAGTGTTCCGCAGGCTAAGCAATTTATGTTTGACCAAGGCATTAATGTAAGATTATGAGTACTTAAGCGAAACCGTCTATTTAGCCCTTTCCATGGCAAATCAATGAGTTAGTAACCTAAAACTTACGGACACGATGTTCAATAACTTTTCCTGATTAACACTCGATTACTCTCCATTTTTTTATTGTTACCACTAAGATATTAGCTTAACAACACGATACGACTAACTTACGGTAGGGCTTACTACATCGGGTTTATTCGTAACCAAGGTTTCATCAAAAACCCCAGCGGGCTGGAGAGCTTGATTGGTGCTTCAAGCGCTGACAGGCATATGCACTCGCCGTTCTGTGCTCCCATCGGTTGGTGTTTGTCCCCCGGTCCACGAAGCAAAAAGTCTCCTTCAGAATATACAGCTTGTTCATCAGAAAAGCTGCCTTTAAGTACCACTGTAAATTCGGTGCCATTATGCCCGTGATGGGGAGTCTTCCCTCCTGCACAAATCCTATGCAAAGCAACTTCATATTTATTTTGCCCAGTTCGGACCCTTGCAACATCAACTGAAGAGGACATTCGACGCCAGTTAGGTGCACTCTCTGTTTCATTTATCAACTTTGTAACGGTGTGCGGAAAGTCTGATTTTTCTTCAGTTTCAACCTTCGTAGGAGCCTCAGGCAACGCATCAATCTTCGACATCACTGAGTCAAAGAGGTCTTCATCAATGGTTTGAGGCTCGGCTTCCGTCATTAACTGCGAAGCAACTTGGTCTAGACGCATTAACTCATTGCGGCACTGGTCGCAAAAGTGTAGGTGCGCCGAAACGCAAATGGACTCCGCAGTCCCCAAATTTCCTGCGGAAAAATCTACTAACATAGCGCGGCTGGGGTGATGTTTAATCGAACTCATAATATCTCTTCTCTAAATTCTGGGGATACCAAAATCTGCATTTTCTGTAGCGCTAGACGCACTCTTGATTTAACGGTACCTAATGGCAATCCAAGTTCTTCAGATGCCTCAGCGTGTGACTTTCCCTCTAAATAAACTTTTCTGAGAATTTCGTCCTGCTCCTTAGGAAGCTGAGCGAGCGAAGCTTGGACCTTGTCCTCGCTACGCTTTTGTCGAAGTAAAGACACTGGTGTCTCTTCATCTGGCTCGTGCCAAAAATCTTCATTCTCCAAAGGGAGATGTTGGGTGTTGCTTTTCCTTCTCAACATATCTATCCGACAGTTTCGAGCGACGGTATAAATCCAAGTCGTGGCAGACGCCTTTTCTGGTTTGTAACCTGCAGCTTTCTGCCATACTTTGATCATTACTTCCTGAACCAAATCCTCGCTTAAACCCGGAAACCATCCCTCGTGACGGCTAGCCTCCGCGAAGCTCTTCAAAAGAGGGGCAAA
>CALGTL010000063.1 GCA_937901475.1 uncultured Dehalococcoidia bacterium | reverse complement strand
CGTCTCACCCATACCAATGGCCCCGCAATGGATGATGTTCGTTCCCATATGGCCTAGGAGATCGCGGTGTTGCTCAAGTACGTTGGCGTCGCCACCTACCATAATTGTGAGTTCACCGGTCGCTGCCCAAGCAGAAGAACCACTGACTGGTGCATCGAGCATTACCCCGCCCGCAGACGCTACTGACTCTGCAATCTGCCGGGTCGCATCGGGGTCAATTGTACTCATGTCAATCACCGTCGCACCCTTCCTGATTCCCGCAATGTACCCCTCTGGTCCAAAGGCTGCGGCCAAGGAGTGCTGCGAAGCCGGTAGCATCGAGACGATGATTTCTGAAGCCTCGGCCACCTCGCGTGCCGAGTTCGCAGCCAACGCTCCTTCGCTTATCAACGCTTCGACGGCCGCTCCGTCGACGTCATACACTGTTAGCTGATAACCAGCCTTCACAAGATTGACAGCCATCGGCCGCCCCATTGTGCCAAGCCCGATGAAACCAACATTTTGGGACATGCGATTCTCCTCTAGGCAAGCATCCTAATCATGCTTACTAAACATTCATTTATGAAATCGGACTATACCTTCTCCAGCAGCACCTCGCCACACCCTCTCTCCATAAGTGGGTCGAACAAGATGGCACGATGAGAGGGCAAGGCTTTCATGTCCGGGGATTGAAGCTGATCAAATGAAAAAGGCTGACCGAGAGCGCCTATAAGCCGGATCCTGTACCCCGTAGTACGGAGTGACGGTCATCTATCTAGCTCTGCCGTTACCGGCAGAATCAAGCAGCCGACCCGGGAACTCGGTCAAGCACCCGATGTCCGCCGAAGCGAACCTGTTCCCCTATTTGGCCTTGCTCCAGGTGGGGTTTTCCAGCATCTCGGTTCACACCGAGACCTGGTGCGCTCTTACCGCACCGTTTCACCCTTGCCTGTGCCCTACTCTCGCGAGCAGGGCCATCGGCGGTATGGTCTCTGTGGCACTTTCCATCGTCTCACGACGCCTGGGCGTTACCCAGCACCCTGCCTGGTGGAGTCCGGACTTTCCTCCCCGAATGTATCGCGGCGACCGCCCGGCGCTCTCGGTCTTCATCAGTATACGGGAGGACTATTAAACGGGTGCTAATTCGACATGAGGCAGTCGATTCTTCACAGTCACCTTCGCCACGAGCGTGCGCAGAACTTCCTGTTGCTCACCAATGGTCATGTCTTCCCACAAATAGGCCAAGCGCTCGCGACTAGACTCCGCAAGCTGGCGGACACCCTCTGCACCACTTTCCACAAGCGCCAATTGATCTTCCGTAGCTTTTGTTGCAGCAGCCGTTTCGACTGTAACTACCCGGAGCTGCGCCAACGTCAGAGCGCCAGTCGCCGCACGCTCAACAATAGTCTGATAGCGGCGATGTATGGCTGCGGCGCGCATTTGTATTTCCCTACGCACCTCATTTGTCCTTTTAGAGTCAGGGAAAGGTTCTCTGGCTTGTTCAGACATGTTCGCTAACTCTTGCTTGACTTGGTCGAGAACGGACGCCTCAAGCTCTGAAGCAGCGACTGTCCGATACTCGCACTGGTTGCGATTGATTCGAGACTGGCATTGGTAGTAGCGATACTCAGCACGAGCCCGCTCGCCATCCTTCCGTCTCCAAGATTGGCGACGAGTAACGCCCATCATCCGCTGACCGCAATGTCCGCAATAGATAATGCTGGACAGCAAGAACGGGTCACCCTTGGGGTTACGACGCACCGGGCTTCGCCCCTGCATTTTCTCCTGCACCCGCCGATACACATTGCGATCAACTATCGCTTCGTAACTTGCGGGCAATCGCAACCCAAATCTACGATACGTACCTATATAAGCGGTATTACGCAGGATGTCTCGTACGGTAACCATGCTCCACCGCTGCAAGCGTCGTGTTCTATGGCCCAAGTCGTTGAGCCAAGAGGCCACAGCGCGAACGCCACCATCCTCAGTGGCATAGCGGTCGTACATCGCACGCACTATTACTGCTTCGCGTTCCACTACTTCAAACGTACCGTTGTAAATGATTTTGTAGCCGAACGGTGGCTTACCGAGACCTAGTCCCTGAGCCGCTTTCGCTCGCATTCCCTCGCGTATACGCTCACGGCGGGAATCGGGGCCGCTCTGCGCCCGCACCGCATTCTGAAGCGGGTCCGGGTACTCTTCATCATCGCAGACAGTCTGGCAAGACAAGGAGTCAAGATCTAAAAGCCGTCGCACTTTATCCTGAAGGGCCAATCCCAGGTGTTCGGCCGAAGGCACCAGAACCAAGTACCCAAGCCGCGAATCCTCAATCGCCTTCATCATTTCTTCCCACTTGGGGCGACCTTCAATGCTCATATCTTCCGCGAAGCAGCCTGAAGTGATATGTCCGCCTTTAGCGCAAAAATCCTCGTATGACTGAGTCAACGTGGACTTTGAGTCGGAATCAGTAGGGTCGAAAGTGAAATAACCGATGCTTCTCATGGTTTAATCTACCAACAAGATTAGGCCGCAGTTAGAGCAGCGCACTGGCTTATCCGAGGAGCGAGCGTCCAATGCCAATCTGTTGGGAATGCTCATTCGGCACGAATCGCATGTACTGCCGCGCAATAAGGCGACAGCTTTGCCTTGGTGACGCTTTCGCACTTGATCGTAAAGTGCCATTTCAGCAGCGGTAACACCTGCCGCTCGGGCGTCTCGATCTATCTGAAGGCCAGGGATATCTCCTTCTATAACAACGCGCTCATCGGCCATAGCCTGCTGATCCTCCAACCAGGTCTCCTCACGCCTAGAAAACGCCTTGGAAGCATCTGCGAAGGCCTTCTGAGCATCGTCCACTTCATCGAGTACCACGAGAAGCAGGTCCTCCTGTTCACCTCGTTGACGCTTGATCATCTCGATGTCAGCCTGCAAATCTTGCAGCTCACGGGCCAGTTTGACCTTGCCGCCGTACAGTTTTGCATTGGCCTCAGCGATTTTCGCCTCGAACCCACCTATTAGCGTATCTAAATTGACTTGATCGCCAGCAGTTTTCTGGGCGGCCCGTTTGAGGCGTGCCACTTCGTCTTTCAGCGGCTTCAAGACGATATCGTCACCTAGCGCACGACTTATTTCAGCTAGCCGTGCATGACGCCAGTCAAGCTCCGCATCCACCGATTGAAGATCGTAAAGTTGCTTTATTGCAGTCATGTGAAATCTCTACCTACCAGGTAAATTCTAGGGAGAACGGACCTAACATTCAACAAAAATTGTTACCGCATCGTGAAATTTCAATGATTCCGTTCAAGTCACTTCCGTCGCCGGAATTTCGCTCCACCTAATATTCAAGTGCCTACCGATGGCTCGCCCAACCGAGGATCTAATCGCTTCCATTCCAGCTGAATTCCCTAGCGCCTGCGCCATACTAGTCACCGGTCTATCGGAGATGCCGCAAGGTATAATTGGAGCGTATGCTGCAAGGTTCGTGCTCACGTTCAGCGCGAAGCCGTGAAGCGACACGCCGCGGCTAATCTTGACGCCTATCGCTGCGATTTTCCCCTGCTCCGTCCAGACGCCCGTCAGGCCTTCCTCAGTATGTGCAATCACACCAAAATCGGCCAGGGCCTCCACCAGTGCCTCCTCGAGCCCATGGACATAGGCCTTCGGCCCAAGCCTTTTCTCTGACAAGTTGATTATGGGATAACCCACGAGTTGTCCAGGCCCGTGATACATCACTAGCCCGCCTCTGTCTGTCTTAACGAGAGGCGCCGTTAGCTTACCAAGCACGTGTCCCATCGGGGCACGTGGCCCTGCTGTATACACGGACTGATGCTCGAGCAATAGCAGCGTATCGGGAATTACGCCTTCTCCGCGTTTAGCCGCCATCTGCTGCTGTAGATCCCACGCGGACCGGTAGTCCACACCTCGCCCTAACCACACTAAGCGACCTTTACTCAGGGCGATTGGCGCACCGCGTGAAGGTTTTTTTGAGTTAGTAACCATCATCGTTAGGGTAGCTCTTCAGCACTCCAGATGGCGAGGAGGGCTTGGCCAGAGCAGGTGCAAGGAATGCAGGGCAAGTCTTTTCTAGTGGTGAAATAACCGTACGCCAGAGAGCGCCATCACCATACTGTACTGTTCAGCCGCTTCCACAACATCCTCATCACGCACCGAACCGCCGGGTTGCACAATGTACTTCACACCGCTCATCGCAGCGCGGTCAATGTTGTCACGGAACGGTATGAACGCGTCTGAGCCCATAGCGACTCCAGTCAGTTGGTTGAGCCATTCGCGCTTTTGAGCAGTCGTCAGCCGCTCTGGGATTTCGGTGAATGCCTCGCGCCAAAACTGATCCTCAGCGGGCGCCAAGTCATCACGCAGAAATCCGTCGATTGCATTGTCGCGTTCCGGTCGTCCCAATCCATCCCGAAATTTCAGTCCCAGCGTCAATGGGTGTTGTCTCAAGAACCACATATCCGCCTTGTTACCTGCCAAGCGCGTGCAGTGGATGCGGGACTGCTGCCCGGCTCCCGCCCCTATGACTTGGCCACCTAGGGCCATACAAATAGAGTTGGACTGTGTGTACTTGAGCGCCGTCAAAGCGACCAGTAAGTCACGCCGGGCCGCCTGAGGAAGCTCTTTATCCTTCGTAACCACATTGGAAAGCTGATCGAGTTCGATCTCATTGCGCCCTTGCTCCAGGGTCACACCGAACACCGTCCGGTGCTCGTTCGGTGCAGGCACGTAGCTCATGTCTGCCTCCAGCATGCAGTAGTTACCTCCCTTTTTCTTACCGAGAATTGCCGCCGCCTCATCTGTATATCCTGGCGCGATTACCCCGTCCGAAACTTCACGCCGGATCAGGTTCGCTGTCGGTACATCGACCACGTCGCTCAGGGCGATCCAATCCCCGAAAGACGATATGCGGTCCGCGCCACGGGCTCGAGCGTACGCTGTCGCTAGCGGTGATAAATCAACGCCATCCACGAAGAGCGCCTTGGCAAGCGTCTCCTCGATAGGGACTCCAACGGCTGCACCAGCCGGGCTCACATGCTTGAACGATGCCGCTGCCGGGAGCCCCGTTGCGTCTTTCAACTCGCGCACCAACTGCCACGAGTTCAGCGCATCCAACAAGTTGATATAACCAGGAGAGCCGTTACGAACCTCGAACGGCAATGCCCCTTCCTCGACGAATGCCTTTGCAGGCTTCTGGTGAGGATTCATTCCGTAGCGAAGTGTCATTTCGGATTCAGGCAATTTAAACTCCGTTTGCACAAATTACAGCAGCATGCTGTCTTTTCCGATGGACTCCAAACGGGCTTTCATATCGGAGAGGAACCTCCCCGCCTCTGCGCCATCACACACTCGATGATCAAACGTCATACATATGTTCATCATCGACCGCACCGCAATCGCATCACTTTCGAGGACTACCGGGCGTTTGATGATGGCCTCAGTGGTCACGATGGCTGCCTGTGGGTGATTGATAATAGGGGCTGATAGAACCGAGCCGAGTGCACCCGTGTTGTTCAGGGTGAACGTGCCCCCTTGAACATCCTCCAGCTTCAGATTGCCTGCGCGAGCCGCGTCAATCAAAGCATGCGCCCGAAACGCCAATTCACCAAGTCCCAGCATGTCGGCCTGGTGGATTACCGGCACCACCAGCCCTTCCTTTGTAGATACTGCGATCCCTAGGTTCACGTGCGCGTTGAGTACGATTCCAGTTTCTCCCCATCGACTGTTGAGGATGGGATTCGCCATCAACGCCTGTGCCACCGCGTATCCCGCAAAAGGAAGGTACGTAAGCGGCAAGCCAAACTCCCGCTCAAACGCATCACGCTGAGCAGAACGATACGCAACCAAACCGGTCACGTCGGCCTCGAACATGCTCCACGCTGCAGGTATTTCGCGAGCGCTACGCTCCATATGGGCAGCTATAATCTTGCGCAACGGGGTCAGCGGCAGTACTTTCACTGCCTGTTCAGTAGCGATCTCCGAGGCCATGTTTGTCCTAGGGCTTGAATCTATGAATTGGAGCACATCTTCTTTCGTAATGCGCCCTCCCATTCCAGTACCAGTTAGCGACAATACATCCACACTATGCTGACTCACTAACCGTTTCACGAGCGGTGATAATTTCGCCGGCACAGTCCCTTTCTCAGCAACATTTTGAATGACTGCGAGTGCAGCATCCTGAAGAGCATCGGCGCGCCCCTTACCGCCTTCTCCAGAACCCGTTGGGCCGACGCTTCGGACCGAGTCCATAAACTCGAAGCTCCTAGCTTTGGCCACGACAGGAGAAGCGGGCAGATTTGCAGTAAGACTCGTTGGCGCAGCCGCTGCAGGCTCAGCACCCTCCACTTCCATCTCAGCGATGGGGTGGCCCATAGGGACAGTATCGCCCTCGGCTACCAACGCCTTCATAAATGTCCCTGTGAATGGCGACGGCAATTCCATGTTGACCTTATCCGTCATTACCTCTACAAGCGGATCAAACTTGCGTACCTTTTCGCCAGGCTGCACCAGCCATTTGCTGATAATTCCTTCGGTGACTGACTCGCCAACCTGGGGCAGTTCGATAATCGTTCGCACCATTGCTCCTAATATTCCAACAGGCGACGGAGTCCCGCTTCGATCTTGTCAGCCGTCGGCATATAAGCGGCTTCAAGAGTTGGAGCAAACGGCATAGCTGGGATATCGGGCCCTGCCACACGCATCACTGGCGCATCTAAGTTGCCGAAGGCATGCTCTGCAATCAGGGCGCTCACTTCCGCACCTACACCCAGTGCGATATTGTCTTCGTGAACTACCAATACCCTATTTGTCTTGCGAACGGACTCCAATACAGTGTCGCGATCGATGGGGCTCACCGTCCTCAGATCAATGACTTCAATCTCAATCCCCTCTGCCGCCAGCACTTCCGCAGCCTGCAACGAGTAGTGCATTGTCAGGCCGTACGTAATAATCGTCGCTGCGTCTCCATAGCGCTTGATATCCGCGACCCCTATCGGCACTACATAATCACCGTCAGGTACTTCGCCACGAACCGCACGATATGTGCGCTTGTGCTCTAGGAAAACGACCGGGTCATTCGAGCGGATAGCCGCTTTGAGTAATCCCTTAGCGTCGTAAGGAGTCGCAGGGCACAGTACTTGCAAACCCGGAGTGTGCGCGAAGTAGGCCTCAGGGCTTTGAGAATGGAACAATCCTCCCCGTATGTGACCTCCATAGGGAATCCGAAGCACCATCGGCACGCTAATTTTCCCCTTCGTTCCGTACCGGATCCGGGCTGCCTCGCCCACAATTTGATTGAACACTGGAAAGACAAAATCACCGAATTGCACCTCAGCGATGGGGCGCATACCACTCATAGCCGCACCTACAGCGACTCCGGCTATCGCAGCCTCAGCAAGTGGAGTATCAATCACTCGCTCCTCGCCGAACTCGTCTATGAATCCTTGCGTCGCCAGGAAAACTCCGCCACGACGCCCGACGTCTTCACCTAAGACGAACACAGACGCATCGCGCTGCATTTCCTCACGCATAGCCTCACGTACCGCTTCAATGACGGTCATCATAGCCATTACCGCACCTCTTCAAAGACATGTTCTAGCACGTCCCTATCAGAGGGGAACGGCGCTGCCTCTGCGGCATCCGTCGCTGCATCGATTTCACGTCGTGCCGATTCCCGCAGTTCCACATCGCGCTCATCTGTCATCAACCCAGCGCTAGCTAGCAGGTCTTTGAGTTTTACGAGGGGATCACGTTTACGAGCCTCATCAATCTCCGCTTTTGCACGATACACAGAGTCATCGTCGTCGCTCGTGTGAGGAAGATATCTCTCAACTTCGAGTTCAACCAGGCTGGGCCCCTTACCACGTGCTGCACGCTCAACCGCCTCGGCGCACGCCTCGTACGAAGCAATAACATCAGTACCATCCACTGTCACACCCGTCATACCGTAACCAGCTGCGCGCGACGAGATTTGCTTCACATTCATCTGTTTATGTTGTGGGACCGATATCGCATATTTATTGTTCTCAACGATGAACACAACTGGTAGCTTAAGCACCGAAGCGAAATTCATAGCCTCATGAACTTCCCCCTGGCTAGTAGCCCCATCACCCATGTACGCAGCCACGACGGTCTTATCGCCGCGCATCTTCGCAGCCAGCGCCCAACCCACCGCATGCGGGATGTGCGTAGAAACCACATTCGAGATATTGATGACCTTCTTATCGAGAATGGCACCGTGCTGAGGAAACTGCCGAGCGCCACTCATTGGTTCCCCCTCTTTCGCCAGGAACCCGAGCAATGTCTCTGTCGGTGTCAGCCCCTGCGCAACAGTGACCGCCAAGTCTCGGTAATAGGTAAAACAAAAATAATCTTCTGAGTGGTGGCGCAAAGCCCATACCGACGCTAATTGCGCCGCTTCATGACCTTGAGATGATGCCACTATCGCCGCCTTACCCTGTCGGTTCATCGCCCATATACGCTCGTCGAGTGTACGAATGAGGACCATCTTTGCGTAGATATCGACCAAGTCTTCGGGATTGAGGCCTTTGGGCAGGTTTTCTAAATTCTGGGTCATGTTGTGCCTATTATCACGCGGGGTAGCCAATCACTCAACTAGTCCCCGCTAGCTCAGCTTGTTCCTTGCCGGAGAATTCGGATCGCACCTCTCTCTAGCAATTAGCACAGAGCGTTGTAAGTATTCAGTGAATACGCTGACCTCGCACTCTTCGCTCTCGAATAAGATGTCGCAACGCATACCCAGTACAATGCCTCTTCGGAGGCCCCGATGACACTCAAAGCACCTCACGAGGTGGTAATTCGATTCCACGAAATCGCCCTTAAAGGCAAGAACCGCCCTGTATTCATCCGCCAGCTCGTCGACAACGTACGTCGCGCTACCGCCGGCATCGGCGTCAAGAATGTCTGGGCAGGTCGATTGCTTGTGCGGGTCAGTCTTGAGGAAACGGCCGACTGGAATGTCGTGCGCGAACGTATTAGTCGTGTTTTTGGGGCCGTGAAATTCGCCCCCTCATACCGTACTGAACTGAGCTACGACGAAATAGCAAAGACGGTCTCTTCTATCGCAGCTGATCGACCATTCAAATCGTTCCGGATCTCAGCGCACCGAGCTGACAAGGCCTTCCCTTTGACGTCCTACGAGCTCAACGTAAAACTCGGCGATATGGTCAAAGTACAGACCGGTGCACGCGTTGATCTTAAGAACCCTGACCTCGACATTCGGCTCGACATTATGCTCCGCGAAGCCTTCGTCTGGGCCGACGAATACCCTGCTGACGGCGGGCTCCCTGTCGGCACCGGCGGACGAGTCACCGTCCTCATGTCTGGTGGCATTGATTCTCCAGTCGCCACATGGCGTATGATGCGGCGCGGCTGCCGAGCAACTCTTGTTCATTTTCACAGCTTCCCTCTCGTAGAGGGCCGCTCTCGAGAGAAAGCGCAAGAGCTCGCCGGTCTCCTGAACGCATATCAATACGATACGCGCCTGTACCTCGTTCCTTTCGCCAATATCCAGCAGCGAGTCATACTGACCGTGCCTGGTCCACTCCGTGTAGTCGCCTATCGCCGCTTCATGATCCGTGTCGCCGAGGCCATCGGTCGCCGTGAAGGTGCCAAGGCCCTCGTCACAGGCGAGAGCCTTGGCCAAGTCAGTTCTCAAACCTTACAGAACATGGCAACCGTTGGCGAAGTCGCCACTATGCCTGTCCTACGCCCTCTTGTTGGTATGGACAAGGAAGAAATCATTGAGCAATCCCAGCACATCGGTACCTTCGATACTTCCATTCTTCCTGACGAGGACTGCTGCACGCTATTCGTTCCAAAATCGCCTTCGACCGCCGTTCACTCAGAGCAAATTGCCGCATACGAAGAAGAAATGGATATTCCCCAGATGGTTGCCGATGCAGTCGGAGGCGCGGAGCTTTTCGAGTACCATTTTCCACCCGCATAGCGCGCCCCTCAGCAGGCCCGTTAGCATAGTCGCATGTGCGGACGATTCGGAATCTCCACGGACATCGAGGAACTCCTAAACTTCTTCGTCTTCGACCCTTCTAGTGTCGATTACGTGAAGCGGTACAACGTTGCCCCTACTAATTCAGTGCTCACCTACGGCGCGCAGGGCCCGCAAACAGCAGAGTACATGCGCTGGGGGCTAATTCCATCTTGGTCCAAGCCTGGCGCGCGGAAGCTGCCTCTAGCCATCAACGCCCGCGCTGAGAATCTTGCGACGAATGGCATGTTCGCAGCTCCGTTCAGACGTCAACGCTGCCTTATCCTCTCCGACGGTTTCTACGAATGGCGTAAGAATAGCGATGGCTCCACCACACCATTCAGGGTCGGTATGTCCGACTGGAAGCCTTTCGGGATGGCTGGCCTTTGGGATTTTTGGCAAGGACCCAGAGGTTTAATTCGCTCCTGTACTATCGTTACTACAACCCCTAATAAAATGACTGCCAACGTGCACGACCGTATGCCCGTAATTCTCTCGCGCGAAGCCCAGGGCGAGTGGCTGGCTCGCGACAATCAAGATATTGAAGCCCTCTCGCGCCTTCTAGTCACCTACCAGGCCGACTCGATGGCAATGTATCAAATCTCTCCCGCCATAGGCGCGGTCAACAATGACAGTAAATCCCTGTTAAATCCCGTATCTCAGGCCATGCTCCTATGACTCCTTAGGCTTCATCTCAACTTTAGGTTGCACTCACTATTTCAATTAATTTTTGCGTGTGTTCAGCATAAACAAAGCTGTCCATTTACAGGAGAAACTTATGACTTGGATAAAAGAACTTCCATCCAGTAAAGGCACGATCATCAAGTCGATGTCCATCAACAACGATGCGATGGAAGCTGTCGCGAACCTCAATGCTAAGGTCACATTCGGCTCATCCGCGTTGACCCGTGTTCAAGAGGAGGCCATCGCAACCACAGTAGCGGTAGCTAACCACTGCCGCTACTGAACGATCATGCACGGAGCGGGCCTCCGTAGAGAATCCAGCGACGACGCCTTAGCTAGCCATGTCATGCATGATTACACCGAAGCCAATCTTGACCCACAGACCCGAGCCATTCTTGATTACGCCTTCAAGCTCACCATCGCGCCTTCCGATGTTCACCACGATGACTTCATGAAACTCAAGGAAGCCGGCCTCGATGATCAGCAAATCCTTTCAACTGTCCTAATAACTAGCACTTTCAACTTCATGACGCGCCTTGCCGATGGCCTGGGCGTCGAGCCAGCACCTGGTCGCCAGGGACTGGTTGAGGAATGGCTCACCGGTCCAGCCCGTGACAAAACTTGGCTTATGAAGCCTAAATCCTAGTTCCCACTTGCGTACCAGCGAGTAGGACGAGGACGAATACTCGCGTTGACGCCCTCAACCTAGAGTGATACAAGCCACCCCACTATAGGAATGTAACCAACAAATCACATTTGGAGGCAAGATTATGACTAAAGAGATTGATGATGTTAAACGTTCTGTCGCTATAGCCAATCGCACGCTCGACGAACTTGGACTCTCAACTCACGTCACCGCATCACTCGGTCACGTCAGCATGCGCGTACCCAACGAGCCTGAATTGTTCGTTGTCAAAGGCCGCGGCTACCAGATTGACGCTCTCGCTCGCGTCAATCCCGAAGATATGATCGTTGTCGACCTGGAGGGCAATATGATTGACGGCCCCAAAGGAACATCTCAGTGCTACGAAGTGAAGATGCATTCATGCATTCTCCGTGAGCGCCCCGACGTCCAAGCCGTGGTGCACGTCCACCCTCGATTCACCGTCCTTATGAGTCTCCTTGGGATTCGGATGCGGCCCATGTGCAACGAGGGTCGCGACCTCGTCCAGAACGAGTTGCCCGTCTATGAAGACTCACGCCTTATCCTTAGCGATGACGATGGCATGGCTGTCGTAAAAGCTATCGGCGATGGACCTGCAGCGCTCCTGCGTGGCCACGGAGCAGTCTGCGCAGGAGGCAGTATGGAGACGGCAGTCATAACCATGCTCAACTTGGAAGAGCAAGCACGGATGAACTACTACGCTTACGCCGCCGAAGGCCCTGACTACAAAGGCATCCCTAGTGCAGAGATTGACTATGCGAAAGAAGCCTTCCGAACTATGGGAGACCTCCCTCATTTGAAGGGACCACTCTCGCGTGGAGCAGCCCCTGGCGCTGGCGGGCGCCCTGGTGGAGTCTGGGCTCACTATACCGAGATAGTTAAAGAGAAATCTGGTCTATAGGGATTTCAAGTCCTTGTATGCAGCCTTGCGAACCCTGACAATCCACGCTTAGAAGCTATGCAAGAACCAACTGATACCACTCGGTGCCCGCGATGCGCTCATATGAACATCGCGGGCGCCAACTACTGCGACAATTGCGATCTCCACATAGACGGACCATGTCCCGCTTGCGGCGCTCAGACCGCTCGCTTCACTCGAAGCTGCACTCAATGCAGCTTCGAATTCTCTACTCCCAATGCCGAAGCCAGCCTCAAGGATTTACGCAGCCGGCAAGGAACCATTGGTACGGAATCACCGGTGTATGGGAGGGTATCGCCGCGGTTCCGCTCATCAGCTATTGACTGCCGACGTTGCCACCGCATTAACGAGTTAGGATCGACCTACTGCTCCAATTGTGGGCTCTCATTCGATAGCACTTCTGGGTTCAGGAAAGACGACCTCGGGGACAAAATCCCCGCTTACCTAAGTGCGCGGCCTGGCGGTTTCTGGGTGCGGCTCGTCGCATTTTTTATTGACGGCATTGTCACAACAGCGGCTGTATCTCTATTGTTAATGATCTTCACCGACATCTCTCCCGCTTACTACATGGCAGAGACGGACACCAGCAATCCAACTGCGGAATTTATCAACTGGACTTTCAATATTGCCTACGCTCCTATACTCCTCGGCATTTGGTCGACTACCATCGGAAAGCGTGCCTTCAATGTGTACGTCCTTCGGCCGGATGGCTCACCTGTAGGCTTTTGGCGGGCCCTTGGGCGTGAAGTCGCCAAGATCATCTCCTTCATTCCTTTTGGTGCCGGCTTCTGGTTAATCGCCTTCCGTCAGGACCGACGTGGGCTGCACGATCTCATCGCAGGCACCGTTGTAGTGCAACGGTAGGAGTGAAAAGAGAAGAGGCATGGAAAACCGGATCACCGTAGAGCGCGCCGAAGGCATTGGCACTATTACGATCAATCGACCTGAGCAGCACAACGCCATAAATTTCGATATGTGGCTCGCGCTAGGCGAAGCAGCACGGGATCTCGGCTCCGATAATACCGTGAACGTCGTAGTACTCACAGGAGCAGGAGGAAAAGCCTTCTCCGCAGGTGCTGACATCAAAGACTTTCCGGCCCATCGCAGTTCGACAGGGCTCGCCCGCGACTACGCCGCCGCATTCGAAGGCGCGATGGATCGAGTCGAGGAGATGCCGAAGCCTGTCATCGCGATGATCAGCGGAATTTGCGTCGGTGGCGGATGTGAACTAGCCACGGCCGCAGACATCCGTATCGCATCTGCAAGCAGCACTTTTGGCGTACCCATTGCCAAAATAGGCGTCCTCGCGGGCTATGCTGAAGCCCGCCGACTGATACGGCTCGTTGGCTCAGGCAATGCCAACCATTTACTCCTCACCGCCAAAATAATCGACGCAAAAGAAGCCCTACGCATCGGTCTTATCGGCGAAGTAATACCTAGCAATCGCCTCTACGAGCATGTCTATGAACTAGCCTCGCGTATGGTTCACTTCGCCCCGATGTCGCAGAGCGGGCATAAACGAATCATTCGCACCATTTTAGACAACCCATCGCTCACCGAGCTGAGCCCCGAAGACAGAGAGTTCCCTCTCACTATTTTCAACACCGAAGATGGAATGGAGGGCTACCGCGCCTTCGTCGAGAAACGACCCCCACGGTTCACTGGCCATTAACCAAGACTCCCTTCAAGCGGCGAAAACCAGAGTTTGGGTTCTCGTGCTGATTGGGGAGCAAAAGCCGGTATGTTCTTTTGCCTCTAAAGCCCGCATTCAAGCTCATACCACGTATAGTGTCAGGCATGAATTCCTCACTACCTATGCCCCTCGAAGGAATGATAGTCCTTGATGCGACCCAAGTGATGGCTGGCCCTTTCTGCACGCTGCTTCTTGCTGACATGGGCGCGGAGGTCATCAAAGTCGAGAAGCCCGCCGGCGACGACTCGCGCCGCATCGGCCCTCCGTTCATCAAAGGAGAGTCTGCTGCGTACCTTGGCGTCAATCGCAACAAGAAAAGCGTCGTTCTAGACCTTCGTACGGACGCAGGCAAAGACGCATTCAAACGACTCGCCGCCCAAGTGGATGTCGTTGCAGAGAACTACAGGCCTGGCACCATGGAACGCCTAGGCCTCGGCCCCGAAGCTCTCCGAGTGAACCACCCCCAACTAATCTACGTCTCCATCTCTGGGTTCGGCCAAACAGGCCCTTACGCATCTCGGCCCGGCTATGACCTCGTCGCCCAAGGCATGTCCGGCATGATGAGCGTCACTGGCCACCCGGATTCCGCCCCCATTAAAGTCAGCATCCCCATAGGGGACCTAAGCGCAGGCATGTTCGCGGCATACGGCGTTCTCTCGGCTTACATTCATCGTCTCAAGACCGGCCAAGGCCAAATCGTCGAAACCTCACTCCTCGAATCAGCCATCGCCCTCACGGTCTGGGAATCGGCTGAGCTCTGGGGCAGCGGTAGAACTCCTGAACCCAAAGGCTCAGCTCACCGTATGGTTGCCCCCTACCAAGCCCTAGTCACGTCAAATGGCTATGTCAATTTCGCTATCGGCAATCAAGCCATTTGGGAGCGATTCTGCAACGCCGTTGGCCTCGAAACCCTTCTCGACGACCCTCGTTTCCTATCCAACCCTGAACGGGTCAATCACCATCAAGAACTCGCAGCAGAACTAGAGCGCACCACCATCAAAAAAACCTCCGCCGAATGGCTTGTCCTGTGCCAAGAAATCGGCGTGCCTGCGGGCCCCATTTACGACATGGCTCAAGTCTACCAAGACCCCCATGTAATCGAGCGTGGCATGATTCAGCAACTAGATCATCCCATCGCAGGCCTCATCAATCACATAGGTCTTCCTGTAAAAATGTCCTTAACACCAGGACAAGTACGCATGCCTGCCCCTACTCTTGGCCAGCACACAGCCCAAGTCCTAGCCCGCTTTGGGTTCTCCTCCTCCGACATAGCAAATCTATCTAATTAGCACGGCCATTTCAGTCAGCCCATCACCGCACTTGTCAATTTCAGCGCATATTGCACTCCCGCTATGGCATTCGCTTTTCGCCATCGGCACAACCCAGACAGCCTCCTTTCCGCAAGCACCGCGCTGATGTTGCTAGTCTCAAGCAAATCCCTAGTCATTCAGATCTGCCACTCTCAAGCCAGCTTGCATCAAAGTCTGGTTACTAGCGTCACCTTACGTACCACTTATTGATTCCGTTTGCCCTGCATCGCGGTTTTAGAGCACCCAGGCACCGTAACCTGTTGACTGAGACAATGTCACAATGCTCTCAAATGCCCGTGAAAACCGCTTCTAACGAGTGCTATCCTGACGCCGTTAGTGAATCCTCGTACTACGGAGCATACCCCGATGACGACGACCCCTTCAGGCACCGCTGTTGGCCATAAAGTTCCGCGTTTTGAGGCACGAGGTAAAGTTTCAGGCGGAGCCACTTATGCTGCAGATCTCAAGGTAGAAGGAGTACTCTGGGCAAAAACGGTCCGGTCGCCTTACCCCCATGCGCGCATCGTGAGTATCGACACTATCGCAGCCAAGGCTCTCCCTGGTGTTCGAGCAGTTCTCACTGGCGACGACCTCCCTCCCAACACCGTGTGGGGGCGACGCATCGTGGACGTGCCAATACTTGCCCAAGGGCTCGTACGATTCGCCGGTGAGCAGGTTGCCGCTGTTGTCGCTGACGA
Source organism: uncultured Dehalococcoidia bacterium (assembly GCA_937901475.1). GTDB lineage: Bacteria > Chloroflexota > Dehalococcoidia > Lucifugimonadales > Australimonadaceae > CALGTL01. The sequence continues at coordinate 4,272 of CALGTL010000063.1, read as the reverse complement.
TGAGGAGACTGCGCAGCGCGCCGTTGAACTCGTTGAAGTCGAGTACGAGGAATTAGAAGCAGTCCTTGATCCTGAAGCAGCTATGGCCGCCGATTCTCCCCTCGTTCACCCGGAAGTCCTCGACATCCCAGGCATGTTCTACGACATGCCTCGGCCCCAGAATCACTTTATCGTCTGGGACTGGGTAAACGGTGACGTTGACGACGGGTTCAAGGACGCCGATCTCATAATCGAAAACTCCTACACCACTCCCAGCGTCCACCAGCTTTATATGGAATCCCACAACCAAGTGACCTCCATCGACGACGAAGGCATCATGCACGTATGGGCGCCTTGCAAAGCCCCTTACGCAGCGCGCAACCAAACCGCCCGCGCCGTCGGGCTTGAGCCGACGCAGATTGTGTTCCATCCGGTAACTATCGGAGGAGATTTTGGCGGCAAGGGCTCCCCCATGAACATCCCTCTTGGCTATTTTCTCAATAAAGCCACTGGTAAGCCGGTGCGGATGGTCTGGGACTACACGGAAGAATTCATGGCCGCCAACCCACGCCATGCCTCCCGGTTAACCTTACGCACGGGAGTGAAGCGCGATGGCACCATAGTCGCCCACGACTCCCGCGTTGTTTTTGACAGCGGAGCCTATGCAGGGTTCAAGCCTGCTGGCCACCTTGGTGGAGTATCCAGTGTCGCGGGCCCTTACAAAGCCCTCAACGCACGCATCACGGAATACATGGTGTACACCAACAACCCACCATGCGGTCACATGCGTGGCCCAGGCGAACCCCAAGCCCTTTGGGCTCTTGAGTCACACATAGACGAGATCGCGCTCAAGCTAGGTATCGACCCTGTCGAGTACCGCATGACCCAGCTCGCAGCGGGTGGCGAGGCAATCGCGTTGGGTGAGATATATCAAGAGAATCGCTCCAAAGAGACACTTGAAGCAGCCGTCGCGGATTCCGGCTACGCCAACGCCCCTCCCGCCGCTCCTCCTGGCATGCTCTACGGACGCGGAGTTGCTGTGGGGGAGCGTATTCCTGGAGGCGGGCAAAACAATGCCCAAGTAACGCTGCATCGCGACGGTAGTGTCAGCCTGGAAACCCCACTATTCGATCAAGGAGCAGGTGGCGTAACCGTCCTCCAGCAAATGGTCGCCGAGACAATGGGACTGCCGGCTGAGCGGGTCAAGGTCAATGTCATGGAAACAGGATTATTCGAAATGGACTCCGGCATCGGAGGGAGTCGTGTCACCAACATCGGCGGCATTGCAACCAACGAAGCCGTCAAGAAGGCTCATGCTGAACTCTTCAAGCTCTCTGCAGAGCTAGACAACTGGCCAGAAGAGCAACTGGAAGTACGAGGCGACATGCTCGTGCGTACCGACACTGGTGAATCCAAGCCCTGGAAAGAAGTCGTCTCACGCACCACAACCCCTATCCTTGGCAGTCACGTGGCCTCCGGGCGTGAATCCGACGTCACTGGCTTCTGCGTACAAATAGCCGAAGTCGCCGTCGATCCTGATACCGGACAAGTAAAGCTGTTGAAAATCACCACAGCCCACGACACTGCGCAGATTGTGAATCCGGTCGGGCACCAAGGCCAGATAAATGGTGGAACGATGTTCGGGATCGGCTACGGTCTCTTCGAGGAGATGAAGGTCGAAGATGGACGCGTGACCACGCTATCCTTCGCCGACTACAAGATCCCTAGTATCATCGACATACCTGAGCTTAAAACCGTACTTCTCGACCCCAACAGTCAAGGAGCGGGCCCCTACAGTATTAAGGCGATTGGAGAGTCCCCTAACGCGCCAACGGCACCCGCTATCGCTAATGCAATCGCCAATGCCATAGGTGTACGCATACGCGACCTGCCAATCACTGCAGAAAAGGTCTACGAGGCGCTGCGGAGCAAGGGCTAGGCCTTCCATATGGAGCCCATTGTCTCAATCGCTCGAAGCCTCGGCATTGAGCCCAAACACTTGATTTCCTATGGCGACGACAAAGCCAAAGTGTCGCTCGATGCAATTAGACCTGCAATGGGCAAGCTCATTGCAGTCACAGGTATCACCCCCACTTTGGCTGGTGAAGGCAAAACCGTCACTGCTATAGGCCTTGCTGATGCCCTCGCAAAGGCTGGCCATCGCGCAGCCGTTACCCTCAGGCAACCATCCCTTGGATCCGTATTCGGGATCAAAGGCAGTGGCACCGGGGGAGGCTGGGCAACCGTCGTCCCACAAGCAGACATCAATCTCCACTTCACCGGCGACTCTCACGCCGTCACCAGTGCCCACAATCTACTCGCGGCCCTAACCGACAACGCAGTGAACCGCCACCAGATCCCAGGCCTCACCCCGGATGGCATCGCATGGCATCGCGTCAGTTCCATTGAGGACCGCGCCCTGCGTAACATCGTCGAAGGCCTCGGCGGTGATGCCAACGGGCCAGTGCGTAACACAGGATTCGATATCACTGAAGCGTCAGAAATCATGTCCATCTTGTCCCTGGCCGCTGGCTACGATGACCTCCGTCGGCGCCTAGGCGCTATTACCGTCGGCTACACAACTGATAAGCGTGCCGTTCGTGCAGGAGAGATCGGTGCAGTTGGTTCTATGATGGCTCTACTCAAAGACGCCATACTCCCAAATCTCGTCCAGACCGGCGCAGGGCAACCGGCATTTATCCATACGTGCCCTTCCGCTAACACCGCGCACGGCGCAAGCTCAGTCGTCGCCGACAAGCTCGCCCTCGGCTACGCGGACTATGTCGTCACTGAGTGTGGATTCGGCGCAGACATTGGGTTTGAAAAATTCATGCACGTCAAAATGCGAGCTTCCGGGCTACGTCCGTCAGCCGTTGTCCTCGTCGCCACGGTTCGTGCGATCAAATCCCACGGTGGAGTACCCGAAGACTCACTCACTCGACCCGACGCCATGGCTGTCCGTATCGGCGCAGCCAACCTCGAACACATGGTCAAGATTGTTCGGGATTTCGGAGTCCCCGTTATCGTCTCAATCAACCGCTTTCCCGCGGACACCGCGGAAGAGATAGTCATCCTTCAGGACATCGCGATCACTGCAGGCGCCTCAGCAGCAGTAACTTGTTCCACTTATAGTGACGGGGCGACCGGTGCAGCTGAACTCGCGGAGGCCGTCGAGCGCCTCGCTGCAACCAAGTCCCAGGTACAATACCTCTACAGTGAGGACTCTCCGCTTCGTGACAAAATCTACACCGTCGCCACTAAAGTCTACGGAGCAACCTCTATAACCCTGAGTCCAAGTGCGGACCGCAAGCTGGAATTCTTCAAGCGCCAAGGCCTCGATGCTCTCCCTATTTGCATCGCAAAAACACCTTTTTCAATCTCGCATGACCCTACGTTGAAGAATCGTCCTACGCAATTCTCATTGGAAATAACAGACATTCGCGCATCCACCGGCGCAGGTTTCATCTATCCAGTAGCAGGTGACATTCTCACGATGCCGGGTCTTCCTCCTGTGCCACACACCATAGATCTAGACCGCAACAACCATGTCACCGGCATCAGCTAGGCCCATGAAGACCGGCCTTATATAAGCCGATGGCATCGATCGGCGCTAGTTGAATCGCAATCTGAGGAAGCGAAGGGCCAATCGGGTGAAGCTACCGAATGGTCTTAGAGTTCGGTAGGCCTAAGTCAAATTAACAAATCCCCTATGCTAGGAGCCAGCGCTATTTTCCCGCACTCGCCCATAGCTTTCTAAACCGCAACTAATGAATTTGAGGATAGTCATCAAAAACCAGGGCAATGATTTACTCAATCACCGGCGCAACAGCCTCTATTCCGACACCATTCAATTCATAAGTTGCCGTAACCGGAGTCGGGTTCGCCAGGGCTTGCATCACGTAGCAACCCGCCTCCGCATTGCGCAACAACGCAGACACTCGGTGAGGCTCTTCTGGGGAATTCACTTGAAGGTGAACATCCACACCAACGCAACCTGCAAACACCGTATGCTGCAATAATGAACCGCCCCGGCTGAAACGTGCAGAAACGTCCACGCGGGCGCTCTCCACTTCGATTTTCATCATCTGCCCGTACCGGACAACTTGAGTGAGCAGTCAGAAGCCTACAGCCAATGCCATATAGCGCATCGGCGACGGCGCGGTGTTGTCCCCACCGAGACGCTCAGCCTCATCGCAGAACACTGTGAACTCATCCGCGTGGCCCTCCTTCTGAACATTGGCCAGAGTTTTCGCATCAACTTCGATCGTAATGATTCGCGCGCTCTTTCCGTCA
>CALGTL010000062.1 GCA_937901475.1 uncultured Dehalococcoidia bacterium | reverse complement strand
ACCGCAACCTGAGGATTGTGCGGTTTAATTGGATTCAACGCCGGAAAACTCACCATAGCCGACGGACAAATGAAGGTCAGTGTAATGAACTTACCGGATTGTTCGAGAGGTAGTGCATGGCCGCCGTCAGTTCGTACCGCAAGGCGTTCTGTTAAGTCAGATAACGAACGAGACCCTCATCTCTATTTGCTAACTGGATCTCCGGATCCAGTGCACTATAGGGAGACCGCTGGCGCTAAGTCAGAGGAAGGGGAGGGCAACGGTAGGTCAGTATGCTCCGAATGCTATGGGCTACACGCGCAATACAAAGGACAGGACAATGGGCTGCTGCTCCGAAAGGAACGATAGCTATCCCGAAACCCGTTCGTAGTTCGGATTGAGGGCTGTAACTCGCCCTCATGAAGCTGGATTAGGTAGTAATCGCGTCTCAAAAAGGCGCGGTGAATATGCCCCTGCTCCTTGCACACACCGCCCGTCAAACCATCTTAGTTGGGGGTGGGTGAGGCTGCGCTTTATGGCGTATTCGAGCCTGCCTTCGACAAGGAGGGTTAAGTCGTAACAAGGTATCTGTAGGGGAACCTGCAGATGGATCACCTCCTAAGAAACTCGGAAAACCGGGGGGGGTAGGATGCTTCGGCATCCTGCTCCTTCCAACTTTATTTCTATTCTTTTTTTTTAAGATAATTAGCGTATGCTTTATCTGTTAATTTTTGTATTATAACCTCCGTAATCTTCATTTTTATAATTCTATCATACTATATCTCAAACGGTGAGTTTCCTCACATCTGTGCGAAGGTATATATTTACTATATGTCGTAGAAGGGACATGCGAAGTTTACTCGCAACAACTATGATGCTGTTAATGATGACTGCAGCCCTAGCGGGCTGTGCTGGATCTGATGTCACACAAGATGACGTAGAGACGGCAAGAGATGAAGGATACGCTATGGGAGTAGCAGATACAACTCCTGTAAGTACTCTAGACACAATTGTAGAGCGTGGTTCTATGAAGTGTGGCGTTAAAGAATCCCAATATGGAATGGGTTACTTAGATGCAACAACTGGAGTTCGCTCTGGTCTAGATATTGCTTACTGTAGAGCTGTGGCTGCTGCTATTGGCCTAAATCCAGATACTGGTGTTGAATACATCCCTGCTTCAGGCTCGGACAGATTCGACAAACTATCATCTGGAACTATTGACGTTCTAATCCGTACCACAACTTGGACAACAAGCCGTGATGCAGAACTAAACGCTGATTTCGCTGGTATGAACTTCTTCGATGGACAAGGTATTTTGGTCCGTGAGGATGCTTTCCCTGCTGCAACTGCTATGAACTCAGCATCTGGTTTAGATGGTGCAAACATCTGTGTTGGTGTAGGTACAACTACTGAAGGAAACATGCAAGACTGGTTCTCTTCTCGTGGTATTCAATTCACATCAGTAGGTACTGCTGATGCTGCTGAAGCAACTGACAAATTAATCTCAGGTGAGTGCGATGCATTCACTGGTGACATGTCAGCTATGGTTGCAAAGAAGTGGGCACTAGACAACGATGATTCTATCGCTGGTGGTACATGGATTGCTTCTGA
>CALGTL010000061.1 GCA_937901475.1 uncultured Dehalococcoidia bacterium | reverse complement strand
GGGTACCCGGCGGTCGCGACTATGATCGCAGCACCTGCAAGTAGGGCTGTGGCGGCCCAAAACCCCGGGATGTAGGACTCGTTGGATACGGCGTACAGCATGCCGATAACTGGCGGCCCGAGGGCGAATCCTCCGAGGATTATGGGCGTGGTGACCGCCCTGATAGTTCCGACGGATGAACGTCCGAAATACTCGGCCCAGATGACGCCCTGCACGACAGCGTTGATGCCTGCGCCACCTCCAAAGAAGATGGGCGATATGAGCAGACCGGGAACCGTGACCCAGCTCACCCCGATCACGATCGATATTGCCTGTGCGGTGATAGCGATGACAGCGAGGTACTTTATTGAGATTCGGCCACCGAAGAATCCTGCGGAGAGCCCTGCCAGGCCGAACACGACAGCGTCCACGGCAAAGACAGTGGCGATGATGCCAGTGGACATTCCTGCCTCCGCCCAATAGGGGGCCCGGTGCATCATGAAGGCGCCGGTAGAGAAATTCACGATGGCATAAGCAGCGGTCAGCTTCCACAGGCTGGACGTGCGCATAGCCTGGCGGGCCGTCCATGAAGGTGGGTCGCTATCGAGTGTATTGTTGGCAGAGCTAGGATGCGCAGCGCCATCTGGTAGCAGTCCAATGTCCTCGGGCACTCGGCGGAGCAGCAACAGCGGGATGGGCACTGTGCCAATAAGCACGACGATTGCGGATATCGCGAGGGTGTCCCGCCAGCCTACTGAGTCGAGCAGTAGTTGGTGAATGAAGGCAAAAATCAAACCGCCTATGGCAATGCCAGACGCGGCGAAGGATGCGGCTTTCGCACGTTTCTGGGTGAACCATTTTGCTACCGGAACGCTGGTGAGCAAGCTGCCGGGAACGTGAAGCTCGGTGGCACCAAGTAAGCCAAACATCACGATGATGATCCACAGCGAGCTGGAACGGCTGATGGTGAGCAGCGCGATGGCAGAGATGCCACCAGCGATGGGAATGAGGATGCGCGTGCCATAGCGATCGATGAGCGGTCCGATGGCTAGCGACGACAGGCCGTTGGCCGCGAGTCGCGCGCTCTGTGTCCAACCTAGAACGGCGCGTGACAGACCTAAGTCGTTGCCCATAGGAAGGACGAAGAGGCCAAAGGTGAAGCCAGCAGTTGCTGCTGATGTGAGGCTAACGAAGAAGAGAGTGGCGACAATGACCCAGCCGTAATACACACGCATTCGGTCAGTTTACGCGATGGCCTACCAATCACAGTTACGCTAGGCGCACTCTTCGTTGGTGCCGCCCACATCGTACACAGTTATGGCATAGCAATCCGATATGCGCAGAGGCTTTCATCAATCCCGCAACCGCCAGCGGTCGCTACAACTAGAAGTGGGGCAAGAAGTACTGGTGGTTTACCCAACGCCTAAGGCTCGACAATCGGTTGGGCCACAATCCACAGGCTGGCCATCGTGTAGGCCGTCATCAGCACCAGCATAGGGTATTGGCTGCGCACAGAATTGTTCTTACCAGGGAACATGCGGAGCGCGTACACATGAGCGATGTAAACGGCCATGATGTGGCCCATGACGATCACGGCGATGCTGAGGAACCATACGAACCGAGCGTTAACAATGCCAATGTCAATGACAAAGTCAGCTGTGCCGAACAAATCCCAGCCAGCTCCAAAGGGGTCGGACACGAGAGCAATTATGCGTTGTCCCTGAATCATAAGGAAGCTGAAGAAATGGGCGATGTGATATGCCAAGGCTATGGGTACCAGCGAGTAAACGAAGCCGCGAACTAGGTCTATGCTTCTCAGCGAAGAGTTCACAAGCCAGCCCATCATTCGGGATGTTGTAGCGAAGACCGCGAAAAAAATCACCGGTGCGAGGAGAAGACCAAAAGTCGTGATGCCGCTGAACGTATAGGAGCCTAGGAAATCGAAACTGGGATACAGGCTCAACAACAACTCTGTCCACGTACCTGTTTCAACGAAGCCGTCAAAGCTGGCAGTTGAGAGCATCATCACAAGAAGTACTGCGCGAGGCAGGTCCGGCCGGAGAGCGATAAGCAGGCCTGCACCCCAAGGGCGGAGAGTGAAGGCCGGCTCCGCTTGCGCATCGCCAGGTTCAGTAACGTGGATTGGTGCAAAGGTCGCTAGGAATCCAAATACTATTGAGAATACCTCGGCGTTCTGAAGCCATTCATCACGCCCGAACCACCACATCCCTGCGAAAGTAATGCCAGAGTAGGCAAGCACCAGCGCTGCGAGATTGAAGGGGACGTCAGATCCGGTGTAGACAATCTCTACCCAGGCGAATGCGAGGAAGAATGCGACAGCAGGCCATGCCGACCAGCTCTCCGGGTATGGCTCATAGCGGGAAAGGTCCTTACCCGTCATGCGCCAAATGAGAGATTCAGAGTAGCTGAAGAGGATTTTCCACGGATTGATTAGAGACCAGATGTCTCCGACCAGGGCGGAGATATAGGCGATACCTACCCAGAAGACGACCCAAGTCATAGTAGGAACCAGATTGGCGTTGGGGTCGTCTGTGCCGAACAACCCTGCGGTCACATAGATAACGAAAACAAACGCGGCTAATCCCCTAAAGGTTGCGAGCAAACCGGGGTGTGCGAGTGCTCGCCCTAGTCGCCAGGTACGAAGGTTTTTCTGGGGGTATGAACCTCCGATGTCACGTCTGGAGAAGATAGTGATAATTACGAATGAGAGCGCCACAGCCAACCCCGCTGCGGTCAGGTAGTGCTCCAGTGGCAAAGGCAAATCGTAGCGTTCGCCGAAGCCATGCGCGAAGGCAGTATTCGGCAAGAGCACCGTCAGCATCAATGCGCCCAACAAACCTAGAGTGAGGGGGCGTTTCATTACTTACCGAGGCCTGATCTCGAGAGCGCCGAGATTGAAATCCTCACTGCCCGCATCATGGTCGTGGTCTTCTTCGTTTGCTGCTTCATCTGAACTTACGCTGTGCTTATCTGCGACGGAGTCGTGCTCATGCATGGCATCAGGCGCGGCGCCGGTTGAGTGCATCTCTAAAGCAAATCGACCGGTCGCATCGGCCTTGAAAGTAATCACTGATGGCACGCCCGGGCCAACGGTTTCTTTCAAGTCATATCCATGGAGATGGATCACTCCGGGCACATTTGAGCTGAGGTTCAGCGTCACTCCGTCTCCCTGGGAAGCGACGAAAGTCGTTTCCTCGCCTGCAAGAGCTCCATCAACGACTGACAAGTTGAATGAAACTTCGCTAGGCTCGCCGCCGCCACACGCCGACAGGAGTATGAGCGAGCATATCGTCAGAAGGGAGGGGGTCACGCGTTTGAAACCGAGCATAAGTTTCCTTTTAGTATGCGGTGGCTTCTCAGAGCGCCTACAAAACCAGTTAAATAATTTAATCCCATCTCGCCGTATTGTCCATTCTGAATCCCCCTACGTGCCTAAGGTTTAACTTCATTCTTCTGAATTAGAGGAGAATGGGGATTGGTTATCAAGCCTGAGAATCGGTATAATCTTATGTGGCGAAGCATATAAGGTATGTACTCGTGTATCTAAATCCCAAGATTGCGAGTTTAGAAGCAAAGGGACAGGCTCAAATGCGCCTACTGCCCGGGAAAAAGATAATTGGAATGCGCTGGTTAGTTACCGCATGTCTGAGTGCAGTCATTGTGGTCTTCTCGCCGCTGCCAGCTTCTGCAGAGCACAGCTCGGCGGAATCTCACAGCGATATTTTCTCCAGCCATGGCGACGCTTCTCACGCTGAGATTTTCTCTGAGCACGGGGATGCTTCTCACGCTGACATCTACTCCGAGCATGGCGACGCTTCTCACGCTGACATCTATTCAGTCCACGGCGATGCTTCCCACTCAGACATCTATTCAGTCCACGGCGATGCTTCCCACTCAGACATCTTCTCTGAGCACGGGGATGCTTCTCACGCTGACATCTACTCCGAACATGGCGACGCTTCTCACACCGACATCTATTCCAACCATGGAGATGCTTCCCATACCGACGCGTTCTCAAGCCACGGCGACGCTTCTCATGGCGACATTTTCTCCAATCATGGCGACGCTTCTCACTCAGACATCTATTCAGTCCACGGCGACGCTTCGCATGGCGACATTTTCTCCAATCATGGCGACGCTTCTCACTCAGACATCTATTCAG
>CALGTL010000060.1 GCA_937901475.1 uncultured Dehalococcoidia bacterium | reverse complement strand
CGAGAGCGAGGCATGTGCTTCCTATCGGCCCGCCCCGAAGACGAACACCATGAGCTTCTACTTGCAGCCGGACGCAAAATCCTCAATGGCTCACCCCAAATTCAACAGATGTCCTTCCACGTGGAGAGCATCCAAGCTCTCCGTGAATTCAAATCCGCATTCATCGAGGAAGGACTCACCATCACAGCGGAAGTCACTCACGGTAACGCTGCCAGCATTTACTTCAATGACCCTGAAGGTAATCAGCTTGAGGTCTACTACGCCATTCCCGTTGAGTGGCCGCAGCCATTCCGGAAGCCTTTAGATTTCTCTCAAGACGACCAGGGAGTTCTCAAGCAGATTAATGACCTCACTTTCGGGGCCGAGGCTTAAGTGAAGCCATGCAGGGGCAGGGTGCAGGCAGGCTATTCAGAGGCTTGCAAAGCCTTTCCGCGATATCTAAGCGTCTATGTCCAGTAAGCCTGCGCACCGTCGAATGCAGGGACAATAAGAGTTAGTGGCAAGATAAGCACGGACTCTCCGCGATATTGAGCTTACATTTTTCGGAATGAGGACCCCACGAGTTGACGTCACAGGATTGATGGCCGGATTCCGTATGCCGATCCAAAACATTACCACTCTAGTGCTAAGCCAGATTTACCGTGACACTTTTACGCTGAGTGAAACTATCCAGCATACCCTCTAGCGAGAATTCACGGCCCATTCCACTCATTTTGAAGCCACCGTAGGAGTGGCCCGGGATCTGACCCAGGCCACGGTTCACTTGCACCCAGCCTGAATCGATCCGGTGGGCGGCGTTAAGCGCCTGTTTGATATTCTGGCACCAGACATAGGCGGCTAGCCCGTAGTGGCTGTCATTGGCCATGCGGAGCACCTCTTCTTCGTCCGACCAGGGAACTACAACCAGCACTGGACCGAAAATCTCCTCGCGCGCGACTCTCCAGTCGTTATTGGCTCGAGTTATGACCGTCGGTGTCACGTAGTAGCCCTCGGTTAGTGGGCCATTTTGTGGAGGCATGCCTCCCAGAACCAACTCCGCTCCCGATTGGCCTATACCATCTTCAATGTACTGGCATACGCGATCGAATTGCTTCTGGTTGATAATCGATCCCATGTCTGTCGCTTCGTCCAGCGGGTCCCCGACTTTCAGAGCTTGAAGTTTAGACACTAACTTCTCTAGGAAAGAGTCATGGATGCTCTCGTGCAGAAAAAGTCGCGAGCCTGCAGTGCATGATTGGCCTTGCCGCGTGAATCGCATGCCAGCTACGACACCTTGAACGACCGTATCGTTGTCAGAATCGGGGTAGACCACTACAGGGCTCTTGCCGCCCAGCTCCAGGGAGACCGGAACGATCCGGTCTGCGGCCGCGTGCATGATAGATTTCCCGACCTCCGTCGAGCCCGTGAATGAGAGCTTCCTGACCAACGGGTGAACGGCAAGTGCTGCTCCAGCTTCTTCACCATATCCAGTGAGCACGTTCAGGACTCCGGGAGGAAGAAAGTCGTTGCAGATGTTCCCCATGCGAAGCACGCCAAGAGGCGCATCTTCTGCCGCCTTCAGCACTAGTGTATTCCCAGCAGTTACGGACATAGCAATCTTGAGCGCTCCGAGGAGCACAGGGGAATTCCACGGAATAATCCCGCCAACCACGCCGATTGGTTCACGCCGGTTATATACCAACAGGTCTTCTCCGAGCGGAACCGTTTCTCCCTTCAGTTCGCCAGCAACTCCTCCGAAGTATCGGAACACATCAGCGGCGCCCTTCGCCTCAGGACGTGATTGAGGTGCCAGCGCGTTACCGGTCTCGGTTGCGATCAGGACGGCTATCTCTTCGGCTGCAGCTTCCATTGCGTCAGCAATGCGAAGCATGATGCGACCTCGCTCACGAGGCTGCACTCGACGCCAAGACTGAAAGGCAGTATAGGCAGCTTGAACAGCAGTATTGACGTCATCTTCGAGAGCACGTGGAACCTTGGCAATTGGCCGATTAAGGCGGGCGGGATTCCCAACGCTGATAGTGCCCCCGGCTTTCGCCAGGGTTGGCTCGCCACCAACTAGCATGGGGACTAACTGCACTTCTTCTTGAGTGGTCATCGGTTCGACTCCGGTCATAGATTATCCGCCGGCTCAGTCAAGTAGCTTCGCTACAGCTGAGAAATCGAGGCGGCCAAAGCCACGGCGGCTGGTGGCAGCGTACTGTTCGTGAGCAATCGCGGTCAGTGCCAGTGGAACCTTTTCCTGGCTGGCTGCGGCGAGAGCCAATCCAAGGTCCTTGTACATCAAATCAGTCATGAAGCCTGGAGCGAACTCGTTGTTCACCGGACTTTCAGCGACTACGCCTGGTGCGGGGCAGCGAGTCTGTAGTGTCCAGCAGTTACCTGAGGCCTTCGACATAACGTCGAAGAGCACCTTCGGGTCTGCCCCTTTGGCAATCCCGAGGGCGAATGCTTCGGTCACTGCGATCATTGAAATTCCTGCAACTAGATTGTT
>CALGTL010000059.1 GCA_937901475.1 uncultured Dehalococcoidia bacterium | reverse complement strand
ACTGACTATGCTGAGGTCGAAACGAAACTTTCCGAGGGGTTTCGATTCGTAGTTTTCAGCACAGACACCTTATTCCTTGGCGAGACGGCTCGAGATCAGATGCAGCAGCGGCAAACGATGGTAAGCCGATGAATGTACTCGTAGTAGCACCTCATATGGACGACGAAGTTCTCGGTTGCGGCGGCTCCATAGCCCGTCACGTCGAGGCTGGCGACAACGTTCAAGTATGCGTAGTTTGTAATCGCTCCTACGGCCACACCTACGATTCCGTATCCATCGCCGCAGAGAAACAGTCTGCTGAAAAAGCCAGGCTCATATTGGGCTATCACGGGCTTCAATTCCTTGATCTTCCTGATGAGAAGCTCTATGCGCATCTGCAGGAAGCCATCACTGCGATTGAACAGGTCGTCGCCAATACCCAACCAAATATTGTCTACACCGCCTTCGGTGGAGACCTACACCAAGATCACCGCACTGTCGCCCACGCAGTCAGCATCGTTCTTCGGGCGGGAGCAGCGCCATCGGTGAAGCGGGCTCTGGCGTTTGAGGTGCCATCAGGGACGGATCAGGCGTTGCCGGGCGATGGTCAACCGTTCACCCCGAGCGTTTTCATCGATATCGGAGCGCAACTCGAGCGAAAGATTGCGGCAATGGAGGTCTACACGAGAGAGATGCGGGAGTTCCCTCACCCTCGCAGCCTTGAAATGCTCACCGCAAAGGCACGCACGCGCGGTGCGCAGGTGGCACTTGGTGCGGCAGAGGCCTTCGTACTCCTCAAAGAGATTGTCTGAATGAGGGTAACGGTTCATCAGCCCGAGTTCATGCCTTGGCTGGGTTTCTTTCACAAAGCCAGGATGGCCGATGTGCTGGTGCTACTTGATGATGCCCAATATCGTAAGAATTATTTCCACAATCGGAACCGCATCCGAACTCCAGATGGTTGGGTATGGGTGACTGTTCCGGTGGAGAAGAACGGGATTGACACTCCCATGAAAGACACCCGGATTGCTAGTAAGAATAATCCACGATGGCGGGACAAGATTGAGACAGCAGTTCGACTCTCCTACGGCCGGGCACCATTCTTTGATGAGACCTTCGCAGGCATGACCCATGCCATGGGGGGCGCTGACGATGGCATGCTAACGTCACTGAACGTGCCGTTGGTGCGCTGGCTGCTAGAGGGGTTTGGGCTCGCTGAGGTGGATACTGTCCTCAGTTCCAGTATGCACATCGAAACGACTGCCTCGCAGCGCATTCTCGATATCTGCTTGCAAATGGGTGCGACGACGTACGTGTCTGGTGTGAGCGGGATGAACTACTTGGACGTCGGGTCGTTCGAAAAGGCAGGAGTCGCAATCGAGTGGCAGGAGTTCCATCACCCAATCTATCAGCAACTCCATCTCCAATTCCAAGCACAGATATCGGCCGTCGAAGCCCTCTTCCTGTTGGGCCCGGAAGCTCATTGTCTTTTGCGCGATGATTGGCCAGAGAAAATCGACCAGGTGTTTGCATGAGCGCTCCCGTGTTGGTCCATGCTGACGCCGGCTTGAGGGAAGGTTGGGGCCACCTGCGGGAGTCGTTCGAAATCGCGAAGGCTTTGCGGGAGCGCGCAGTCGATTGCCTTATGGTGTTGCCCCAAGGGTTAGTAGATGCCTCAGACGAGGCACGAGGCCTTGGCTTGCAGGTAGCGCATCTTCCTGTGGATGATTGGCAGGCGGGCGCGCCACCAAAGGGTTTGCTGGCGCTAATTGAATCTTCCCGCGCGAGATTTCTTATTTGCAACCTGCTCAAGGTTGAGCCTGCCTATGCAGAAGCAGTCCAGGTGGCTGTGGACGGATGGGCGGTCATAACGGAGCTCATCGATGACGAGGTTGCTACCCTCAATTTCAACAATAGCCTGCAGCCCGAATACATCCCGTTAGGAGCGAGCTACCGCAACGTCGCGCGGCGCTTGGTGCGCCCAGAGGTTGGTCAAGTGCTAATCTCCTACGGCGGTTCTGACCCACAAAACGTGACAGGGAAGACACTGCGCCTCCTAAAGACTCCTTTCACGAACGGGTTTCTGCCGGCAAACACCAGGGTCGTTGCGGTGCTTGGTCCGTTGTTCCGGAATACATCCGATGTCAAAGCGGCCGTGGCCGGTTACCCCTTAACCGTTGACGTGGTAGGCCCGCTCTCTCCGGGAGAGCTTGCTCAAGTTGCGCTTAATTCTGATATCGCGATAACCACGAGCGGGGGTACCATGTACGAGTTCTGCTCGCTAGGGCTTCCATCGGTCGTAGTGCCTATTCTCAACAAGCATGAGGCGAACGCGCGTGTACTTGAGGAGCGCGGTGCGGTGGTGCGGACAAGCATTCACCACCGGCTCACTGAGACGGAACTGACCGGTGCAGTCGCTCGGGTGAGCCCGCTGGCCACGCGCCAGGCCATGGCGGTGCAGGCTCAGAAAGAGATTGATGGCATGGGCGCGGTACGCATCGCGGAGCGAGTATGCGCGGAGTGGAGGTTAGGTTGAGCATCCGAGTCATCGCAGAGGCAGGCGAGAATCACGTGGGTGACATGGGTCGCGCCGTTGAGATGGTGCACGCAGCGGCATCTAGCGGTGCGGATTTCGTCAAATTTCAATCCTACAGTGTCGACGACCTTGCACCAGGAACCGATGCCGACACTCGTGAATGGGTACGCCGGGTTCAGCTTTCTGTGGACGACCACTATCTTCTCAGCGAAGCGGCTGGCGCTGCAGGGATAACTTTTCTCTCCACGGCGGTGAATGTTCGGTGGGCTACGTTTCTGCAAGAGATGGGTTGCAAGTCGGTCAAGCTCGCGAGTCTCAGTCTCACCAATGAAGCGCTGATGATGTTCGTGGCAGAGCGGTTCGACGAAGTGTTCATCTCAACCGGTATGGGCGATGAAGAAGAAGTGGGCAAGGCCCTCATAATGTTGGGTTCAAAGCCTAGGGTAACGGTACTCCACTGTGTGTCCGAATACCCCTTGCCTGACGCTCGCGCATCGCTCTTTAGCATTCCGTACCTGAGGGAGCGTTTTGGTCTTCCCACGGGATATTCAGACCACACGATTGGAGTAATTGCTTGCATCGCGGCGACTGCACTGGGCGCTGAGTTAATCGAGAAGCATTTCACGCTGGATAAGACACTTGAAGGAACTGACCACATCCTTTCGGCTGACCCAGCAGAGCTGGCCCAAATTGCTTACGGATGCAAGCGAGTCGCGGTCCAGTTAGGGGCTGGAGGCAAGGCACCGACTGAGAAGGAATTGAAGGGTCGCCAGATGATGCGGTCACTATTCCAGGAGCGATCGTGAGCCATGGTTGCTAGTCACGTAGAAACTGTTTATTTTTTCACAAGCCACTCAGCCGCAGGCGCAGAGTCCTTTGCTAAAGTGGCCTCAGCAGCACCCGGAGTACAGTGGCGATTGTTCCAGATTGGGAGCGCTAAAGAACGTTCTCAATTCGAGGCGCACCAACATCATCCTTCTGTTTTAATTTCCTTCCTTAACCCATATATCATTCCATCTACGCTGCTCACTCAGGCAGCCGGTCGCGCGTTCAACGTGCACCCTGCGCTGCCCGGCTACCCCGGCCGCGATCCGCAGCATTTCGCTTTTTACGACGGAGCAACGAGCACGGGCGCAACGTTGCATCGCATGAGCGATAGAGTAGACGCGGGTGAGATCATCGACGTCCGGGAACAGTCAATGGACCGAGCTCAAGGGGTGATGAGTTTCGTCGAAGAGGCTGAACGGCTCGCGATTGAGCTGCTCCTCGAGCACCTACCCGCAATCCTAGCTAATACTGTCACCCCGCAGACTAAACGGCGCTGGCGGGATGGCAAGCGGACGACCCGCCAGCAGTTCATAGAGATGTGCCTACTCGATTCCTCCATGAACACAGGTGAAATCCATCGGAGGATCGATGCGTTCTTCAATCCCTCGTTCCGCAGCATCACGATGGACTACCACGGACACCGATTCCTGTACGACCCCGTGTCCGAGAAGGAAAGCTAATGGCGCTGCGCGTGGTTGCCATCATCCCGGCACGCGGTGGCTCTAAGGGACTGCCTCGCAAGGCCATTCGCTCGCTTGGTGGGAAGCCGCTAATTGAGCATACGATTGCTTCAAGCCTCGCCTCAAAGCTTATTGAACGCACAATCGTCTCGACAGATGACGATGAGATAGCGAGCGTAGCCCGCGCAGCGGGTGCGGAGGTTCCCTTTATGCGTCCCGCTGAGCTAGCGACGGACACAGCATCGATGGACTTGACCATCGACCACGTACTCGAAGAGTTGGCGAGCCGTCAGGGCTATATCCCAGATGCGTATGTAATACTTCAGCCTACCAATCCCTTTCGCAGCAGCGCGCACATCGACCATGCAATCACCCTTATGGAGGAACGCCATGTCAACAGTGTGGTGAGCGTAGCGGAGCCGACCGAGCACCCCGCGGAGATGGTGACCTTCGGAAATGGAAGAATGACATCCATGTTAGGAGATATGGACCTAGGAGCGGGGGTACAGCGCCAGGGTTACCCCGACTGTTACTTCCTCACTGGGGCCATCTACTTGACAAGGCTCTCGGCCTACCGGGATCAAAGCACGCGATTTGCCGTGCCCATCGCACCGTACGTTATGGACCCGTTGGACGGATTTGATATAGACACACCGCGGGACTTAGATCTTGCTGAGGTGATTCACGAATACCGGCAGCGCTTCGGTAACTCTGGCTGGGTTGGAGAGCTTTGAGCTTCTCCCAAATCAAAGAGGACCTCAATCGCTTCATCCGCGAGGCTCCGTCTCTCTCTGATGCTCGGGCTTTCTCACCTGATGCGTACAATGCTATCGGAGCACTCCTGCTCGATCACACATACCAAGCACTCGAACGAATCAACGCCGAGCATGGCATAGAATTCCACTCCAATATGGCAGTCATGTTGTTCTGCGATTTGCACGCCAAGAGCTGCGGCCACTACTTTGCTGAGTACGAGCGCATCAAGGGGCTGCAGGAAGAGCCGCTAGTGACGCGTCGGTCAGGGTTGTTCCAGCGCCTACGGCCACGCAGCAGACTGCGTGAGTGGCTATCATTGTTCCGGGCTAATCTGAAATCGGGGTTAGGTACCAGAGTGCAGGTCTCCGGCACAACTACGTTCCGTTGGCAAGCTCTCCGTGCCGCACTGCAAGAACGGGACATTGCTCTCGAGCTGGCTCCTCTTGGTCGTCCTGACATCCCTCTAATTGGACAGCAGCTCGATCAGCTAGAGCAGAGTGCCTTAGCGGCTCACGCCGACCTTGCAAAAGCGATGGGCGTACCACAAGGTATGCTTCATTCGTTTGTGCCAGCCCTGAGCGAGGCCGCGAATAAGCTCGCTGCAATGCCCACACTCGGCATGCCCGGTGGGTCGCTCATGGTCACAGGCACCCTGGGATCTCTCCAAACGCGGCTAAATGCCCTGAACGCGATATCCCATGGAGTCCCCGTGTTAACAATCCACCACGGCGGGCAGTTCAAAACGTACGATGAGCCCTATTACGATTTATACGAGGGGCAAATTCCTGATGCCAAGGTGGTCTACGGCGACATTGAGCGTCAGCGTGAGCTAGGTACTCTTGATAGCGAGCGCACATTGTTTGGAGTGCAGACACTGCTCTACCCGCGAACCGATAGCGCCGTACATCAGTTGCACACCGGAGAGTCGATTCCCACAATCGGGTCACTAAGAACCAAAGCGGTGCTCTATCTCCCCACGGAGATGGAATCAGCGCGCTATGGGCCTTACCGCGACGTACACCCCACCATCTACCAGGCGTGGCAAGAAAAGCTGATTGCCTGGCTAACCGAGCAGACGGGCCAAATACCACGCGTCAGGCTCCACCCGAAGCGTACGACCACACGCTTCGACCCATCGGGTGGAGTAGCCGCACCAGGCAACATGCAAGAGTGCCTCGCCGAGGCAGATGTAATTGTTTTGGACTACCCAACGACCACTATGAGTCTAGCGGCGGCCACGAGCAAACCGGTCATGTTTTTCGACATCGGTCTACGCCGGTTCCAATTGGCGGCCCTGGAAGCAGTGCGTGCGAGGTGTTCATACGCTGAGGTGGATATGTTTGATCCGGCCGCTGGACTAGCGTCTATGGAAAGAGAGATTGGTCGCTCACCGACCGATGCCTTCACGCCGCTGTTCAGCATTGGCAAAGAAGACTTAGACGAGGTCGATGCCGTCGCGGCGGCAATCAAGGACGCGGTCAGTCGGTTGACGTGAGCTGATCGAATAACGCTTCATAGCGTCCGACGATAGTTGGCACGTCGTATCGCTGAGGCGTCCTAGCTGCGCCAACAACCAAACGCCTGCGCAGTTCGGGATCACCTATCAGCTCCCGTAACGATGACGCTAGTGCCTCGGTTGAATCGGGAGCGCACAGCACTCCGTCGATGCCGTCAGATATTATTTCATCGGGGCCTGATGGGCAGGCGGTCGACAGCACTGGCACACCTGAAGCCATCGCCTCCACGATCACGTGACCAAACCCCTCCCATCGTGACGACAGCACAAAAAGGTCGGCTTCAGCGAACCAGGGGTACGGATTGAGAACGAACCCTGGGAAGGCGATGCGGTCCTCAAGGCCATGGTCTCTTGCCCGGTTGAGCAGCCGCTCTAGGTCCGGGCCTTCGCCTAAAATCGTGAGGTGCCACGGCAGATCGCGGATAGCGCTGGCCGCATCGATTAGCAAGTCAAACCCTTTCTGGCGGGTGAGGCGGCCGACGGCTAGCAATTCAATCTCATCGCGCTGGCCCCTCGGGCTCCAAGTAGGGACGGCGCCTGAGCGTTCGGTCGCATTCAGCTTAATGCCCGTAACGTCGACCGGGTTATTGATCGTAATCGTCGCCACGTTACCGTAACGCGACCGAGTGTCCTCGTTCACGCCGTCGGAGAGACAAACGACACGGTCAGCTCTGCGATATGCCATCCCAGTGACTCGTTGGCTAAGCGTACGCGGGGAGACGCCACGGGCTGTCCAATTGTTGGATTCGCGAAGCACCAGTGGTGCGTGGCTGCGCGCTAGGGCCCGGGCGAGCCAAAGCATGACGGCAGGGCCTTGCATGGTCGAGAACAACAGGTCCGGGGTTTGACGCTGTATTTGACGCACCAGGCCCCAAAGCGCCCCACGCATACGGCGTGCTCCAATCTGCACGATTGGTACATCATCACGGACCGAGGACAAATAGGGGCCCGCGGCTTTGTTCAGCACCAGCGAAGGAGTGAAACGAGTGCGATCGAGACCGTTAACGAGGTTTAGGACGGAGCGTTCGGCTCCTCCTCCAATAAGGTCTGATTGAAAAACCAGAACCCTCTTCGGAATGCGTATGCCTTGGGCGGTCATGGGTAAGTTCTAGAGCAGCGCAGGGTCCACACGGGAGAGAGATTCTACCCGCTCGCGCCCTTGAGCCTGGAACCAATCGATATATCGTCTGACACCGTCCTCGAAAGCAGTCGTCGCCTGCCAGTTAAGGTCCCGAAGCGCCTTGGCGCTAGATGCGTCCTTGCCAACAAAATCGCCAGGGCGGGCTTCGACGTACTCGATGGCCACTTCTCCCAGAATTTTCTTGATAGTCTCAGCGATTTCCTTGATGGAAACCTTGTACTGCCCGTCTAGATTGTAAGTCTGGTTGATTGCGATAGGTTTGAGGCCCGCAACGATGCCTTCTGCTAGGTCTTCAACGTAAATGAACTTGCGAAACTGCAAGCCATCTCCTTGCAACGTGAGCGGCTCGCCTTTGACAGCCTTGTCCACAAAGATAGGAATCACCGCGCCCGGCCTCGCACCAGGGCCGTAGGGAATGCCAAACCGGAGAATAGTCGGCTCCAATCCATAGAGTTTTGAATAGGATTGGCAGTAATGTTCCCCTGAAATTTTGGTCGCAGTGTAGAGATGAGAAGGCGGGAGGAGTGGGGTTGTCTCGTCGACGTCCGTTTCTACGACGTCGCTGTACACCCAAGTGGTACTTCCGAAGATCACTCTCTTCTGTCCCACTTGTCGCATCGCTTCGAGGACGTTTGCAGTGCCTCGAACATTAATCGCCTCAGCATAATGGGGTTCGTTGAAAACATCTCGTACATCGGCGACGGCTGCCAGGTGAATCACGGCATCAGTCCGGTGGAGCGACGTCCGGACGTCATCGATATTTAGGATGCTGCCTTTCGTAAATTCGACGCCCTTTCGAGCTGCTGGTGGAGCAAGCATGTCCAATATCCGGACATCAATTCCGTGCGCGAGCAGTTTGTTAACGACGTGATTGCCAATGAAGCCGGAGCCGCCTGTTACGAGGACCTTCACTATGCACCAGCCTTGGCGGAGGTCAATGCCTCACGTAGAGATTCGGTCACGTGGTTCAATTCTTCATCAGTTAGGCCAGGGTACACCGGCAGGCAGACGTGATGCTTACTAATGTAATCTGCTCCAGGGAATCCCCCCTGCTGGTGGGAACATCCACACCCGGGCCACCTATTGCATGCTACAGGGTCGTTACTTCGATCTTTGCCGCAATACGAGAATCGATCCCAGAGTGGTTCATTATGACAGAGGTCGGCGTACACCTCTCCGGTGAGTGAGATCCCGTACTGCTCACGCATGACAATTTTCAATGATGCCCGATTAATATCCTCGTCCAAGTACGCGATGTATTTGTAGTAACTGGACGTAGCCCCTATGGGCAGCGGAATCACGCTAATACCCGGCATATCCGCGAGCGCCTTGTCGTAGTGTGCCGCCGCTCGCTGCCGATCGGTTATCACTGCAACAGCATTCATCGACTGCTGAATACCTACCAGCGCTGTTAGTTCACTAACCCGGTAATTGATACCTACCTCGGAGATATGGTTCGCCAGGTCCGGATCCTTGCCTTGATTTCTTATCTTCTTGATCCGAGCAGCCAAAGCATCATCGTTAGTCGTAACCATCCCGCCCTCGCCAGTGGTCAAAACCTTCGTCGGGAAGAACGAAAAGCCACCAGCTACCCCGATGGTTCCTGCCTGTCTTCCATTAATGGAGGAGCCGTGAGCGTGGGCCGCATCTTCAATGAGGTAAACACCATGATCGTCACAAAGTTTCTTCA
Source organism: uncultured Dehalococcoidia bacterium (assembly GCA_937901475.1). GTDB lineage: Bacteria > Chloroflexota > Dehalococcoidia > Lucifugimonadales > Australimonadaceae > CALGTL01. The sequence goes on along the minus strand of CALGTL010000059.1, from coordinate 2,495 downwards.
AATCGTCGATATGCCCGGGGATAATTCCTCCGATGTGTACCAGCATGACTGCTGCGACATCATCGGTAAGTTTGCGTTCAACATCACCCATATCAAGCCCAAGCGTCGCATGTTCACTATCGGCAAATATCACCCGATTTCCAGAGTGCATCACTGCGAGAGCGGTCGCCAGAAACGTATTAGTGGGGACGATGATGCTACGGCCTTCAATGCCGAGGCCTCGCAAGATTAATTCAAGGGCTGCAGTGCCATTAGCGCAAGCAATAGCATGTTTTGCACCTGTAAAATCTGCGAAAGAGTTCTCCCACGCGGCAGTCTGGCTCCCTTGGGATAGATGACCAGAAGCCAGTATCTGATCGATCCCTTCATGGATGAATCGGGTTGAATCATCACTGAAAGGCACTCGAAGAATAGGTACGTTCAAAAGCGGCTCCCAAAACTGGATGCACTAACGGGGCAATCAATAAGAAGCGTACCGGTCTAGGAGCGCTACGGTCAACGGAAATAACTGGCTTCTAGGAAGAGGCGTGGCATCGACAAAGTCCGTACGTAGTAATGAAGGACAGATCCGGTTCGTAATGCACAGATCCTGAATAGAAATTCTTGTGTACCTCCGCCTCCCATGTCTCGAACCGCTCGGTCTCACCAATGCAGGAGTCTAGTTTGTACTCCATCCCAATAAGGAACGGTTCGTAACCGCCTGGCATCGACAATGTCGTAGGTAAGGTAGGAGCCAGGAACTCCTTTTTACCGCATCACTGTCGCGTGGGTGAGATCGCGTCCGGGTGGTATCATGCCCGCTGCACCAGACGCTTTTCCCGGCGGAAATAGGCCAGGATCTTCCGGCGCAATATCCATGACGATTGAAGGGTTGGTCAGTGGAAGTCATCGGCGTAATTCCGGCAAGGATGGGGTCCAGTCGGTTCCCCAATAAGCCCCTAGCACCAATCCTCGGAATGGCCATGGTTGGTCATGTATATCACAGAGCATCTCATGCCGAGCGGCTTAGCGAAATATGGGTTGCTACGTGCGACTCAGAAATCTATGAGTACGTGGAATCGATCGGTGGCAACGTAGTCATGACAGCTGAGACCCACGAGCGCGCCACTGATCGAACTGCAGAGGCGTTGGTGAATATTGAGGTTCTCAGAGGGCGGCCGATTGACGCTGTTCTCATGATTCAAGGTGACGAACCAATGCTCGTTCCATCTGAGCTTGATGATCTAGTGGTCGCAGCGGAAGCTACGCCAGGTGCAGCCGCGGTAAATCTCATGATTAAGATTCAGTCTCAGGAAGAATTTGAAGATCTAAACGCAGTCAAAGTAGTCGCAACCATTGACGGCAACGTACTTTATCTATCTCGATCACCCATACCATCCAACCGACGGTTTGACTCCGGTGTCCCTATGTGGCGCCAGCTTGGCATTATTCTGTTCCGTCGTGATGCCTTGATTTGCTACTCACAATTGGAACCTACTCCCTTAGAGATTATTGAATCGGTCGACATGAATCGCTTCATAGAACACGGTTATTCAATCAAGCTTGTTGAAGCCACCCATCCCACAAAGGCCGTCGATACCGCAGAAGATCTCAGAGACGTAGAGCGCCTGATGCGCGCAGGCGATCACCTCGCAGATGAGTACCTCGCAATATGACGATTCGCGTTGGCATCGCAGGATATGGAGTCGTCGGCCAACGCCGAGGGCTTAGCATTCAGGCTAACCCTGACCTAGAAATCATTGCCGTCAGCGACATCAAATACGGTGGGGATGGTGTCACATCCGGAGGAATACCTTATCACCGTTCGTACGAGGACCTCTTCACTTATGGTTTAGATGCGTTATTTGTCAGCTTACCTAATTATCTAGCGGCGGAAGCGAGCATAGCAGGCCTTCAGAATGGTCTCCATGTGTTCTGCGAAAAGCCTCCGGGCCGCAACGTCGACGAAACACAATCCGTCATTGATGAGGAGCTAAAGCACCCTGAGTTGCGACTCAAGTACGGATTCAATCATCGCTACCATCGCTCTGTTCAAGAGGCAAAACAATTGATTGATTCTGGTGAGCTTGGTCCCGTATTGAATCTACGAGGGGTCTATGGAAAGAGCCGGATCATCCCTTTCGCTGGTAACTGGAGGTCCGAGCGTGATCAAGCAGGTGGAGGGATTCTGCTTGACCAAGGTATCCATATTTTAGATTTGATTCGCTATTTCGCCGGTGATTTCGAAGAGGTTCAAAGTTTCGTTTCCAACTCGTTCTGGCATCACGATGTTGAAGACAATGCTTATGCACTGATGCGCAGTGTTAATGGCGCAATTGCTATGGTGCACTCCTCCGCAACGCAATGGCGTCATAGGTTCAGGCTTGAAGTGACGTTGCGCGACGGATTAATCGAACTTGAGGGAATCCTATCGGGAACCAAAAGTTACGGTGAAGAAAGGCTATTAGTCGCTCGGCGGGAAGAAGAATTAGACACAGGGTCTTTTCGCGAGCAGG
>CALGTL010000058.1 GCA_937901475.1 uncultured Dehalococcoidia bacterium | reverse complement strand
GTTTCGATGATATTGTGCCCGTGTTTTCTGACCGTCGAAATGACGGACCTAATATCAGCGAAGACCTGCGCACCCTCGAGGGTGCGGAAGGTTCCCGAGATTTTCATGCGCAACTTCATCATGCGCAGGTCCCGTTCGGCCTGATTGTTGGTGAAGGGAACTGTGAAGTCCGTAAGGAACCTCAGGACGTCATCACGGTAGTCGCGCAAGCGGACCAGAAGGTTGTGGCCTGGCCGCTTGGCTTTTCGGCCTCGCGCGCCAGGGCGTCTAGCCAGTGGGTCTTGTCGCTCATGGAAGGCGAGGCCCTCGGTGAGGATCGCCATGTATTTGGTGAGGATGGCGTGGTGAACCGACGCGGGGAGTTCGGTCTCGCCTCGCCCCTGAGCCGCGCTCTTGAGCTGATTGGCGCTGTTGAGCAGCACGCTCATCGCGCACGCCCACGGCTCCTTTTCGATCTCTTCGATAGCCTTGAGCTCGCGTAAATGATGCGCCCCACACAGGGCATGAGCATCCACCCCACTCATATGGGCGTAATAGGATTTCCAGTGGTCATGAACAATTGTCCCGCCGGTCAGGAAGGATGGAACAGCACCGCGCTTGGCGCTGATGCGGTAATGCGTGAAGGCGGAATCGCTGATTGAGTGCAGCCAGTGCAGCTTGCCAGCAACACGAAGTCCGGTCTCATCCAGATGCCGAACGCCGCCTTCAGTGAGCCGGGCCAGAATGTGTTCGACGACGCCACCCAAGGTACGCGCTGCGCCGTTCACCCAGTTGGTCACGCTGGCCGCGCATAGGCTGGTGGCACCAAACAAATCACGCAGGAGTTGGCAGACCCGATCCTCGGGGATCAGCTGCTGAACATTGCAGTAGACCGCCGCCGCCCGAATGCGCTTACCGTATTGCACGTGTGCATTCACGCCATCGGGAAAGGTGGCCGTCGTCGTGGCGCGGCAATGGCCACAACAATAAATCGCTGCCTGATGCTCTGTAACCTCCAGGCGCGGCACCGGTATGTCAAAAACCTGACGCCTCTCCACCCCCTTGATCATCCCCGCCGTCAAGCCATACTGACAGGCGCCACAGGACTCAGCCTCATGTCGGTGTACAAAGTCAGGCTTTGCTTTCTGACGTAGGGTGTCGCCTCGGTGGCCAGCTTGGCCACCACTTTTCTTACCAGACTTACCACGCAGGCTACGTGGTGCCGGCTTCTTCAACCCATCACTCGAAGGCGGCTTGCTGCTATTACTGCTGTTCTTGGCCAACTGACGACGCAGATCCGCATTCTCTTGCGCCATGCTCGCCAACGCGGCTTCCAACTCGGCGATCCTGCGCAGAGCCGTGGCGAGGAGTTGTTCAAGAGCAGCAACTTGGTCCATTCC
>CALGTL010000057.1 GCA_937901475.1 uncultured Dehalococcoidia bacterium | reverse complement strand
TACCCTTTCAACACCTCTTCGATTAACGATTCAGAGTGTGTCGGAAACAGGTGACGAGATGGTCATCGACCATGCCCGCACACTGCATCATCGCGTAGCAGGTGGTGGGGCCGATGAAGGTGAAGCCGAGCTTTTTGAGGGCCTTGCTCATCTCAATGCTCGACTCTGTCGTGACGGTGATGTCCTCCATTCGCTCCCTGTGATTGACGACCGGCTTCCCATTGACGAAGGACCAGAGGAAGTCGGCGAAGGCGTCCTCATCGGTCCCGAAGTGCTCGACGAAGGTGCGAGCATTGTTGATGGCTGACTTGATCTTGGCCCGGTTGCGGATGATGCCTGCATTTGTTACGAGCCGTTCGATGTCGTTGTCGTCATAGGCGGCGACCTTGGCAGGATCGAATCCATCGAAGGCGGCGCGATAATTCTCACGCCGCCGAAGGATCTGAATCCAAGATAATCCCGCTTGAGCGCCTTCGAGAATGATCTTCTCGAACAGTCGCCGACCATCGCGATTGGGCGTACCCCACTCCTTGTCGTGATAGTCGAGGTAGAGAGGATCGTTGGTTGACCACGGGCAGCGAGTGAGTTCACTCATCGGACTACTCCTACTATTGTCAGAATTCAAGTGGTTAGACCTAACCGGCCCATCAATTCATGCCACAGGTATCCGGGGGTATACTCCCATGGCCTCCACCCTTCAAAAATTGCCCACCCAAGTACAGATGCGCCCGCGGCTAGGAAGATGAGCAGCGCTGCACTCCATCTTGTTAACGCCATGATTTCATCGTCCGAAATTCATTAGGACTTTCATTCTTCGTTTGGGGTCCGAAACGAGTAAAGATGTGTTAGCGTCCATGTTCTGTTCGCTTCTCAGGACCTATTTGAATACGTGCATATTTATGCCCCTACTATTGGATGAATTGGCGAGGGATTCCATACGGTTTCTACTGCCGATCGCATGGGCCCCCCTTCCGCTCGTATCCAATCGGATGGGTACCGACGCGTGGAATGCATGTACAATGGGTATCGCAAGGGGTAATTTTAGGCAT
>CALGTL010000056.1 GCA_937901475.1 uncultured Dehalococcoidia bacterium | reverse complement strand
GACAGAACTACACCGCGCGGCGTGCCATGGGGGGCGGCATTATCCTGGATGGCTCGCATGAAATAGACTACATTCGCTGGCTTTTAGGGGAAGTCACTCAGGTGTACTGTCAGGCAGGAACGCTCAGTGACCTTGACGTTGATGTCGAGGACACTGCGTCGATAATCCTAACCTTCGAGTCGGGGTGTATCGGCGAGGTGCACCTTGATTTCGTGCAGAGAGCCCGAGCGCGAAACTGTAAGGTAGTTGGGACTGAGGGCACCATCACCTGGGACCATATCACGGGTTCACTCATGGTCTTTGAAGCCGGGAATTCATCGTGGCGCAGCTTTGATCTTGACCCTGACCCCAATGCGAAGTACTTGGCGGAGATGGACGATTTCATGAGGTGTGTTATCAAGGAGCGAGAACCAGTGGCGGGTTTGCATGCCGGGGTTCGTGTTATGGAGATTGCGCTGGCGGCGCTCGAATCAACGATGACTGGCACCTCGGTCAAATTGTAGAGAGCGAGGCGCTACCACGTCCTCTAAGGAGAATTGGGATGCAATTCGGGGAAATAAACCATTTGATTTTGTTTGGGGGAGGAGGGCTTCTGGCGGGGCTGCTGAGCCGCGCCAAAGCCGCAGGTTGGTCTGTCGATGTGGTCACTAGCGAGCGGCATCTCGATACAAAGCTTGAGCCATTGTCAGTCACGCTGCGTAGCTTCCTCGAGGAGGGAGGATTCAAGTGGATCGTCTCCAATGACGTGAACACCGACCCCGTCGTTCATGATTTAATCACCTCGCAAACACTCGGGATTTCGATGGGAGCGGCGTGGTTGTTCAAGGCCGCATTCATCGAGCGCTTTGCGGGAAGGCTAGTAAACGTCCATGGGGCACGCCTCCCGCAGGATCGTGGGGGTGGCGGGTATTCCTGGCGAATTCTACGGAATGATCGCCTTGGGTACAGCCTCGTCCACATGATTGACGCCGGCGTGGACACGGGCGATATCGTGACTTACACAGAGTATTTTTTCCCTGAGAGCTGTCGCGTACCAGCGGATTATCGAGAGCAGGCCCTAGCGAAAGACCTCGAAACGCTCGACCAATTGCTAACGGATATCCAATTTGGAAAGGAATTCCACCTCCGGAGTCAGCTTAAGTACCTGAGCTCTTATTGGCCTCGCCTCAACACTGATGCACACGCTTTCGTCGATTGGAATTGGGATCTCAAAGAAATCGAGCAATTCATCTGCGCATTTGACGATCCGTATGCAGGGGCTCAGACCTACGTGGGAGACCAGAGGGTTCGCTTGAAGAACTGCATGTCTATCACGGTCGATGGGACGTTCCATCCATTTCAGGCAGGAATGGTCTATCGCATCAGTGCAGGGGCGCTGTTTATTGCCACGAGGCAAGGCACGTTGGTTGTTTCAACCGTAGGCGACGATGACGCGAATGACTTGCTGCCGAAGATCCGAGTCGGTGATCGCTTTTACACCCCGACCGAACAGATAGATTCCGCAAAGCGTTTCCGTGCCATCTACACGCCTCACGGGCTAAAGATCTAACTGAATGACCAAACGCTAATGATTGCCGCCATCATCCAAGCCCGTTTGGGGTCAACTCGACTTCCAGGGAAGGTGCTGGCCGATATCGCTGGTAGGCCAATGCTTTGGCACATCGTGCAGCGAGTCCAGATGGCCACGCTGATAGACCGCATTGTTGTGGCAACGTCCGACAACAGAAGCGACGACCCTGTCGCCGCCTTGTGCCAGCAAGAGGGTATCTATTGCTTCCGAGGCGCCGAACTGGATGTTTTGGACCGGATGTACCGTGCCGCGGTAGCCATAGGCGCCGATGCAGTCGTTCGCATCACCGCCGATTGCCCTTTGATTGACCCTACGATAATAGACCGCGTTGTGGTACGTTATTCGAAAGGCGGTTTTGATTATGTCAGCAACAGCATTCGCTATACGTATCCTGATGGGTTAGACGTAGAAGTATTCTCTTTCGACGCGCTGGCAAAGGCCTGGCGGGAGGCCAATACCCTTCGCCAGCGGGAGCACGTTACCCCGTACATCAGGTTCAACGACGGATTCAGAAAGTTCAACGTGGAGAACGATGGGGATCTGTCAGCCCAGACATACCGGTGGACGGTAGACGAGCCTGCCGATCTGGAATTTGTCAGGCAGGTGTACCGTAACCTGTACGTCAATGGCTCCCACGCTTTTGGTTTGCGCGACGTGCTACGTCTACTTCAGGAGCATCCGGAAATGCGATCCACTAATGACCACATCGTCCCCAACGA
>CALGTL010000055.1 GCA_937901475.1 uncultured Dehalococcoidia bacterium | reverse complement strand
ATGTACTAAAGGATGTACTTCACCCCGACCAGTGGTGAAACCAAAAGCACCACGAACCCCGTTTAGCTGGCCGTGGTGCGGTAAATAGAATGGAGCCACCGAACGGATTTGAACCGTTGACCTGCTGTTTACGAAACAGGAGGTACGTGACTTTACCCGTACAACCCCGACACTATCCGACACCCGCTTCCCCCAGGCCATCGCCGGGTAAACACCAGTCTACGACACGCCCTGACTAACTACAGATTCTCCACGACAGCCGATGAAAATGGGGTTACTTTGGGGGTTACTTGGTGGGGTGGTGCCTTGCCGGTGGTCTGTGGCGTTTGTCTGGGTAGTGGTGTGAGTAGGGGGTATGGCTTAGGAATTGACGTTTATATGTGTGGTCTACCCGTGACAATGCAAACACCCTAAAAAGACATGTATGTACGAGTACGGTTACCTGTGTGGGGGCCTATAAAAAGGATTATTCCAGTTCGCTGATTACGCCCCTGTAAAAAGGGACACCGTAATGGTGTTGATGATGTGTTGGTGCCTGATCAACACATCAGGAGTAACCGTAATAATCACCGTAACCGTACGAACATGACTGAGTTCTGGGACTCAATACTCCACGCAACGTTAGCAACACCCTTAAAAAAGGAGAAACCCTGCCGTGCAAGGTCTCCGCCAATCCGCCTACCTTAAAAAGGCGTTACATCCGTTACAACGGTTACGAGGTCAAGGCAGCCTGTAGCTTATCCATAGTCGCTCTCTGGGATTCAACGCTCAGGTGCTTGTAGTAGTCGCTGGTGAACAACGACGACCAGGCCCCTTACCAAACCGTTACCTATGTTGGTTACGCGGACGTACGCCTTCGGGGTTTTAAGATTCAGACAAGTGATAGGCCTCCTGATTCTCAATGGGTATATAGAGTGACAGACTCATTAGTGACAAACCATAATTCATCAATGACTTTATTATCTAAGGCATTTAAACCGTCGTAGAGATCACGAATTATAGGCTCTTCGTGAGTATTGAATGATGTATTTACGAGCGCAATTTCACCGCTTACTTTTTCCCACTCTCCCAAGACATCCCACATAAATGGATTAGACGTCTTTGTGATTATTTGCGGACGCGCTGTACCGTCAATGTGAACGACTGCAGGATGTTCCTGAGCAAAAGTCTCTGTACAATCCACAGTAGATGTCATGAAATGCAAGGTTATGTCATTGGGGTCATAGCCACTAATAATATCCATGGCTTTTTCCTCTTTTAGCACAGGTGCAAAAGGCATAAACTCATTACGATTCAGTCTCTTATTAAGCCAATCATTTATCGTTACATCAGATGTTCTGTAAATAATACTGCGATTACACAAAGCCCGCGGTCCGAATTCCATGCGCCCTTGAATTAAACCAATAACTCGGTCTTTATTTAATGATTGGGCTAATTCTTTCGGCCCAGTATTTCGGTCGAATTGTTTTTGACTTATTGTGGCAAATCGGGTTTGAGAATTGTTACTATAAGTATCACTAGCATATGGTCCAAGGTACATCGATGTGAGTTCAGAAGTGTGCCTCTTGGCATGAGCCTTAGATGACTGGGCTTGCTCATTGGCCAAGGCACAAGCGCCTAAACAAAGCCCCCCATCTCCCATTTGCGGTTGTACGTACACGGAAGCAACTTTATCTAGTTGCTTTAATTTATGAGTGACTTTGACATTACCAAAAACACCCCCTGCAGCCATGATATTTAATCTATTTTCTGGTTGCTTTTGCAGATAAAACTCAAGCAAATCAGTCATCATACATTCGAGATAATATTGAGCAGATGCTGCTACATCTTCTTTTGTGTACTGAGCTATCGCTTTGATCAATAAATCAGAATAAGGCTGAAAAAATGGCGCATAATAATCACCAATGTGAGACTCGACACGGCCATCGGAGACACGAATCATCTGCTTGCATAAATCAATAGCAGCATTTCGATCGCCATACGCAGCAAGGCCTGTAATTTTGCCTTCATGGCGCATCGGTTGAAAACCTAATAAACCTGTTATGCGCCCGTAATAAAACCCAAATGAATCGAGTGATAGCGCAGAATAGAGCTTAGTTAATTGCTTAGAGCTCTGCCGGTCGAAACGCCAAATGGTACAAGCTTCAAAGTCACCGCGGCCATCACTTGTATAAACAAGTCCATTATCAAACGGTGAATAATAAGCAGCGCTAGCAGCATGAGCTTCATGGTGATAAAAATCTTTAATAATTGTTCGGGAAAGATCAACGTTTGAATCAACCCATTGGTCAAATTCATCTCGTTTCTTTTTGTCGCGATCAATTTCCAACTGGACTCGGGCTCCTAAAATGGACAAAGACTGCTTATCGTTTGAAAACAGCGCAGCTTTATCAACGTATAAAGGGAGTAAATCTTGCTGAAAACCTTTACTCCACGCATACGCAATAATATCTATGTCATTTAAAGAGAAACCTTGAGTATCGAGACAATAATGAATGCTTTGAACTGGAAAAGAGGAATCCATTTTCAATCTAGAAAACCGTTCTTCGGAGACTGCGGCCACAATTGTTCCATCGAGCATTAGACATGCTGAAGCGGTTTCGTCATTGCAGATACCGAGAATGTTCATTTGTTCTTCCTCCTCTCAATTTGGTGCAGTACAAATGGGGTTGATGACGCCACTGTAAAGCGACAAGGCGGGATAGGGAAGGCCGTGTAGCAGTCTATGATGCGATAGAAAGCTGGAGCCACCGAACGGATTTGAACCGTTGACCTGCTGTTTACGAAACAGCTGCTCTACCACTGAGCTACGGCGGCCCGATTAAAGAAAACTGCGCGCGGCGAATTGTAGGCGCGCAGCATGTCTTTGGAGTGTACCTGCGGGCGATACTACGGGCAAACCGTCTACCCGTGGAGGAGAGACTGCCGCCTACTCGCCACTCTTGCGCTAGTAACGTTCAACGTGGATGATGTGCGGCGCTCGGCGAGTTGGCGCACATCATCCACGCTGAGTACCCAACAACCCACGAGGAGGAACTTCATGGATAAGCCCAAAGTTGTCGTGTTCGCACCTGGCAACCAAGCGAGCCTCGATGAGATGGAATCCGCTGGTTGTGAGCTAGTGCTCGGCACGGCCACATGGTCGGACCCCACCGGCGATAACCAAGATGATTTCGTGAAGATGGCCGCTCACGCCGACGTGCTGGTTGGTACATCTATAAAAGGTACGCGCATTAACAAAGACGTGATGATGGCATCAGAGAACTTGCGAATCATTGCGAAATATACCGTCGGCGTCGACGAGATTGACGTCGAGGAGGCAACCGAACTAGGAATTGTTGTTACCCACGCACCGACTGAGGCCAATTGGGGCGGTGTGGTTGAATCCACCATGACCATGATGCTTACGCTGCTTAAGAAGACTCGTGAGCGCGACGCCTACCTAAAGGCCGGTAGAGGTTGGCGAGATGAATCTCTCACTGGCTACTACATCGGCCAGCGCGATGACGGCTATCAAGGCATGACTATCGGTATTGTGGGCCTAGGTCGTATCGGATCTCGTTATTCTGAGTTCATGAAGCCTTGGAAAGTCCGCCTCATCGCCTATGACCCATACATTGCCGATGAGCGGTTTGCAGAGCTTGGTATAGAAAAAGTGGACTACGACACGCTGCTGCGCGAGTCGGATGTGGTTTCCTTCCACGTCATCCTCACCAAAGAGACACACCATATGCTGAGCGAGCGGGAGTTAGGGCTTATGAAACCTAGCGCCGTCGTTATCAACACATCGCGTGGCCCCGTTATCGATGAGAAGGCGCTAATCGATGCTTTGCAGAACGAGAAAATTGCGGGTGCCGCCATGGACGTGTTCGAGCATGAGCCTGTGGAATTAGACAACCCGCTTCTGAAGATGGACGACCGAGTGTTTATTACCCCCCACATGGCCGCCAATAACCACGGTGGTGGCATTGGCCCAGGCATCATTTGGGGCACGGCAGATGTGCTACACGCCCTACGTGGCGAGGTGCCGGAGCACGTGTTTAATCCTGAGGTTCTACCTCGTTGGAAAGAGCGCTTCGAAGGCCGATCCCTGATTTAATTTGATTGTAATAACAAAGGCTTAGCGACTCACCCCCGGATAGGTGAGCGATTGTAGGAGCACATGGTTAAGACAGAAAAATCTAGAATAAGCAAGGCTGAATGGGGCTCCGATGTAATCGCAGAAGCGATTCGCGAGCTTGGTATCGAATATATCGCTCTCAACCCTGGCGCCTCTTACCGAGGCGTCCATGACTCGCTGGTCAATTATCTAGGCAACACCAAGCCCGAGATGATCCTTTGTAATCATGAAGAAATTGCCGTAGCGATTGCCCATGGCTACGGTCGGGCAGCAGGCAAGCCGATGATTGCCTTCGTGCACGACATAGTTGGCTTGCTTCATGCGTCCATGGCCATGTTCAACGCATGGATGGCCCGTGAGGGCGTTATCGTTCTCGGCGGGACCGGCCCCGTGGACGCAAATCACAGACGCCCATGGATTGATTGGATTCATACAGCCAACGTCCAAGGCAACGCGGTTCGAGACTTCGTGAAGTGGGATGACCAACCGGCCAGTGCAGAGGCTTCTGTCGAATCGCTGATCCGTGCGTATCACCTGGCATCCACCGAGCCTAAGGGCCCGGTGTACGTCTGTTTTGACACCGACGTCCAAGAAGGGAAACTAGAGCAGCCTTTCGAGATGCCTGATTTTTCCAAATTCCCACCGCCGACTCGCTTCAATGCGGACCCGGCAGGACTAGACCACGTTGCCGATCTCCTCATGAATGCTAAGAACCCGGCCATCATTGCCGACTTCCTCGGGCGCAACGAAGCTTCGACCGCGGGCCTCGTGCGCCTCGCTGAAAGCCTCGCAGTGCCTGTAATCACCGGAGGAGACCTTTACAACTTTCCGACGCACCACCCGCTGAACGCCACCGACTCTAAAAACGAACTGCTGAGCGAAGCGGATGTGGTTGTCGCGCTGGACATCTACGACCTTCAGCAAATACTAACCCGGCAGAACTGGGCAACGCGCACCAACGAAGACATCCTCAAGCCCGAAGCCAAGCTCATCGACATTTCGCTGCGCCAACTCCTTGTCAAAAGCTGGGCCGACGACCATGGTGCGCTCTACCCAACAGAGATTCAGCTCGCCGCTGATACAGGCTTGGCAATCCCTGCGCTAGCAGACATCATCGAGCGCAGGCTCGAGGATGGTGCTGGTAACTTGGGTGACATCGAAGCGCGCCGCTCCAAGATTAGCTCTATTCACGACACTAATGTGGCCAAGAACAAAGCCGTTGCGAACGATAAGGCGCATGAGCAGCCACTGCACTTGGCGACGATCGCCCAAGCGCTATTTGATGTCGTGAAGAACGACGACTGGGTCATCGGTAATGGAGACCTACGCGGTTGGGTGCAGAAGCTCTGGGATTTCACCTCTCCCCATCAAGACATGGGCGCACGAGGTGGTGGAGGCTTGGGCCAAGGCCTAGGCCACGCTATCGGTGTGGCGCTGGCTAATCGTGACAAGGGCAGGCTTACCATCAACATCCAGTCCGATGGTGACATGCTCTTCACTCCTGCCGCTATATGGACGGCAGTCCATCACAAGATTCCGATGCTGATTATCATGTATAACAACCGTACGTACGGGAACGACCTCGGACATCAGTCCAATGTTGCTATCACGCGCGGTCGCCCAGAGGAGAACAAAACCGTCGGCATCGATATCACTGACCCTAACGTCGACTTCGTGAAGTTGGCGGAGTCATTTGGAGCCTATGCTGAGGGTACTGTCGAAAAGGCCGAGGACATGGCCGCAGCCTTTGAGCGTGCACGGAAAGAAGTTGTAGAAAACGGTCGAGTAGCTCTAGTAGATGTATACACACAGGTGATTTAGCAATGGCAGACGTGAAATTTCTGAAATTTGAAGACGCAGAACGCGTCGATCGTGGGAACGGCGCCATCACTTTTCCGATGGTGACGAAATCGGATGGAGCTCAGGCTTTCTCCGCGGGAGTGACTTCATTTCAGCCAGGTGTGGACGTGCCTTTGCACAGCCACAATGTCGAAGAGATGGTCATCATCTTGGAAGGCGCGGGTGAGTGTGAGCTCGACGGTAAGGTCATGGCAGTGAAGACTTGGGACACTACTTATGTGCCCGCAGGCGTGGTGCACTGCTTTCGCAATACAGGTGCCACACAGATGAGCATTATGTGGGTGTATGGCTCTACCAACGTCACACGGACCTTCACGTCGACGGGTGAGACTGTTCCTCATTTATCGGACGCAGACAAGATCGGTGGGAAGTAGCTCTCCGAAGTTTTATAGGAACTCTGCGCAAAAGAGAGAGGTGCTTACGTCCGTCCCTCTTTTGCTGTGCATCGATGTAGGACTAGACCAGTTTCGTTCGCAGATAAAGCGCCGACTTCAAGCCTCCTTCAGGGGCCTTGAAGTCGGCGCTCTATGCTTACGCTTGTTGATGCCAGGAAGTTCGGATAACGTTACCTCGTTGTCCGCTGCTTAAGGGGGACACGCGGAGGGAATAGAGATGGCTACCGATTCAGACCGAGATATCGTTAGAGCTACTGAACCAACAACTGAGCTGGAGAGGCTCATTATTAACGACCCTTACCGAGGCTGGTTGGCCAGCGAGGGCGTTGAGATCATCGATGAATTCGCTTTCGAAGATCTGCATACAGTCGAACTTGGGCCATGGGCACGTAAGGGAGGTAAGGGGTCCGTCATAAATATCCCATACCCCATGCTCATCAATGATTCCCAGCTCATTGAAATCAGCCCTGGTGGTAAATCCGAGCCTGAGCACCACCTATACGAAGAGGTCGTCTACGTCCTTTCCGGCCGTGGTGCTACAAGTGTGTGGGTCGAGGACGGGCCCAAGCAGACATTCGAGTGGACAGGTGGCAGCATGTTTACCATCCCGCTCAACGCTTGGTACCAGAACTTCAACGCCAGTGGCGACGAGCCTGCCCGCTACCTCGCCGTGACTACCGCCCCCGTAGCGCTTCGTACCTACAATGACCCTGAATTTATCTTCAATAATAACTTCATATTCAAAGGGCGATACGGGCAGGAAGAGACCTTTTTCAGTGGTAGCGGGAAGCTTTTTTCCGGTCGCGTATGGCAGGCAAGTTTCTTGCCTAATGTGCCTGACATGCCCCTCTACACATGGGAGGGACGCGGCGCAGGTGGGATTAATGTCATGTTCGACATGGCGGGCAATCAGATGAAGGGGCATGTCTCCGAATTCCCGGTGGGGACTTATAAGAAGGGCCACCAGCACGGACCTGGTGCTCACCTGTTGATTTTGAGCGGTGACGCTGGCTATTCGCTAACGTGGACCAAGGAGGACATGTCCGATGTGGTCAAGTCCGACTGGAAGGTTGGCTCGATGGTCATCGTCCCAAGCGCTGGTTGCTACCACCAGCACTTCAACACTGGTTCTCGCCGAGCGCGCTACCTCGCTATCGGCTACGGTTCAGGTGGTGAGGCTCCTGGTCTTTACGCTCCTTTCGCTGGTTCCGGCGGAGCCGACGTGTCGCAGAAGGACGGAGGGATGCAGGTCGAGTACGAGGACGAGAACCCAATTGTGCTGGATATGTTCGAGGAGGAATGCATCAAGCATGGGGCAATGCCCGACATGCGCCGGTACTTCCCCGCTCGCAGCGAGTACAAAGTAACCCTATCTAACTAACGCCCGTCGAAACATCTTCATAACGAGAGGGCAGACCAATGGTCGCCCTCTCGTTATGAAGATAGAGCTATTCTGGCGCCGACTGGGTTACTTTGCGGTGCTCCGGCGGTACTGCGAACAAGGCTGCAACCACACTAAGTGCGGGGAAGACCAGGAAGATCACGAGCACTGATGTATACGAACCCGTGATGTCGAAGGTTAGCGCGAAGGGCAGGGGCCCTAAGGCTGCGCCCGCTACCATTGCCACCGCCGCGGCACCCCGTATGCTCCCCAGATGCTTACGGCCGTAATAGTTCGGCCAGATAACCGCTGCCACGGTGAAAACCGACCCGCTAGAAAAGCCAATCACCGCACCGTAGATTACCGCCTGCCACGGTTCAGTCATCGTAATCGCAAGGACGATACCAACCCCGAGAATGGCTTGGCCTGCTAGCAACAAGAGGCGATTTGGGAATCGATCTGACAAGAATCCACCACTCAGCGCCCCCGCCAGTGACACGGGCCCCATTACGCTGAGCACTGCGGCTGATACACCCGCGCTCAACTCGCGGCTGTCGAACACAGCGGTTTGGTGAAAGATCAACGCAGTGCTCACCAACGACTGTGACCCCGCTGCGGTGAACACTAACCAGAACGTCTTTGTGTGTATGGCCTCGCGCAGAGTCCAATCAACCCCGCCCTGCACAATGCTGGGCTGCTGGTCATAATCGGCTAGTACTGAAGGAGCGATTACTCCATCAGGGCGGAGCCCAACCGATTCGGGCGATCTGCGCACCAGAAGCAGCGCCACAGGTATTAGCAGCACCCAGACTATGATGCCGAGGACTACCCAAGTTTGACGCCAACCTACATGGGTTATCAGGGTGTGGATAAGCGGAGGGAATACTGCTTGACTCGCCACCATCCCCAGGCCAGCTAATGCCGTCGCTCTCCCTCGTCGGCGCACGAACCACAGCGCTACTAAGGACGATGGCACCAAACCGAGTGAGCCCTGGCCGAAGATGCGCAGCGCCGTGAAGCCGGCATACACACCAAGCTGATTGCTGACTTCGCTCATCCAGATCGCTGCGAGCCCCAGCATCAAGCCAACGCCAGTGAGTACTATCCGTGCTCCGAAGCGATCAAGTAACCATCCTACCGCCAGCATCGAGCTGGCCGCAGTCAAGGATCCTGCCGTGTATAACCCAGATATCGCCGTGCGCGACCACCCGAACTCGTTGATCAACGGGTCTACGAACAGAGACACCGAGAAGGTCTGCCCTGGGCCTGATACAAATATCGCCAGAGCCGCGGCAGGGAGGATGACCCAGCCGTAGAAGAAGGGAAGCCGCGCAGGCCACTGTGGCGACTCATTGATTGGTTGCAAAAATCACATCTTGAAAACTGAGAGAGTACGGCGGCAATGTTGGTTCTAGCTGAATGTGCCGCTCTATCGAACAGCAGCCATTAAGATTCTACTAGCTGTGCTATCGTCCACTAGCATATTAATTACGTAAGGAGATTCCATGGGCACTTCCCGCATGTACGCAGACGAGAATGGTGATACCACATGGCAGCAGATTGACCTGGCTGAACAGCCAGAATGGCTTACAGGTATACCTGCTAAGGACATCAAGTTCGGCATCCGAAAGCCCAATGTTACCCAGGAATGGCATGCAGCACCTGCAAGGCAATTCGTGATTGTACTTTCCGGTCAACTGCAGATTACTTACGTTGATGGCAGCGTCCGCGTCTTTGGCGCTGGTGAGGCGCGCCTGATGGATAACATCACAGGCAAAGGGCACGAGACCATGGCACTTGGCGATGAGCCCTGCATAACGGCCACGGTCGTGCTCCAGGATCAAGAGCCACGAATCGGCAAGATTTAAGAATAGTTAAGTGCTTTCTTCAGACGTAAATGAACTGCTAACTAAGGTGGGCCCCGGTACACCTATGGGTAACATGATGCGTCGCTACTGGATCCCGGCGCTCCTGTCATGGGAATTGGAAATCGATGGTGACCCGGTTCGTAGCCGGCTTCTTGGCGAGAACCTCATCGCGTTCCGAGACACCAGTGGGCGTGTGGGTGTTCTCGCAGAATATTGCCCTCATCGCCTTACATCGCTCTGGCTTGGCCGCAACGAAGCCAATGGTATCCGTTGCGTTTATCACGGCTGGAAGTTCGATGTTACGGGCCAATGTGTCGATCAAATGAACGAGTCCAAACCGTTTTCTGAGAAAGTTACGACCACCTCCTATCCAGCTGTCGACAGGGGCGGCGTGGTTTGGGTCTACATGGGGCCTGCTAAGAATCAACCGATTGCACCAGAATACGAATGGACCCAGGTACCAGAGTCGCAGCGATCAGTCACCAAAGTGTTTGAGGACTGCAATTGGCTGCAGGCCTTAGAGGGTGGCGTAGACACTTCCCATGCACCGGTCATGCACCGTGCGTTGCGGGAGAATCCCGCCCAGCCCGGCATACCCGTCGATGGGCCATTCGTGAAGGGAGATGCCCCCGATTTGCATGTTGATCCTACTGATTACGGCTATCGCTACTTTGGCTTACGAAAGATTGGCGGCGACCAGCAATACGTTCGGGGCTATCACTACGTCATTCCGTGGACCCAAATACGACCTGGCGGCCCCGGCCGCGACTCGCAGATCAACGGCCATTATTGGGTACCCATAGACGACGACCACGTCATCGTTTGGAATTTCTACTACGACTACGATCACTCGCTCAGCGAGAACACACCGGATGCCCAAGACACGGGAAATACATTTGGGGTCGACGTCGACATCAAGACATTCCGTTCAATTCGCAATCGCTCCAACGATTGGATGATTGACCGACAGATACAGCGAACAGACACTTTCACTGGCATTCTTGGAGTGAACACCCAAGACCGCGCGGCACAGGAGCTCATGGGCCCCATCGTCGATCGCTCACGAGAGCACTTGGGCCCGGCAGACAAAGCAATCATCACCATGCGTCAGCTGTTACATAAGGGCGTGAACGCAGTGCTAGAAGGTGGAAATGCCCCCGGCACGCAGCGGAGCCTCCGTAGCCTGCGGGCCGCCGATGCCATACTGCCCTTGAACGCCGACTGGCGCAGCGAGATGATTCCGCGCATGGACCCTGACGCTAACTGAGACCCCGCATCATAGCTCGCACTGAATCCTGCGTTGAATAAGGACAACCACCTATGGCCAAAAAGAC
Source organism: uncultured Dehalococcoidia bacterium (assembly GCA_937901475.1). Lineage (GTDB taxonomy): Bacteria > Chloroflexota > Dehalococcoidia > Lucifugimonadales > Australimonadaceae > CALGTL01. The sequence goes on along the minus strand of CALGTL010000055.1, from coordinate 20,545 downwards.
TTTCAACCCCGAAGGGTTACCTATTCCAAGAGGTAGCTACTTCCACGTCGCTGTGGCAGACCCTGGCCGTGTGGTGACGATCGCAGGCCAGACGTCCAGCGACGCTGATGGCAACATCATTGGCGCTGGCGACGTCCGCTCGCAGACCCGTGAAGTGCTTCGCAAAATTCAAGTCGCCATCGAGTCAGTCGGAGGCACCATTGATGACATAGTGGCGGTGACCGCCTACATCACGGATACCCGATTTTACGCAGACGTTAACGAAACACGCCGCGAAGTCTTCGGCCCTAACTTCCCTCCGTCTACGCTTGTCCAGGTTGTATCGCTTGCCCGGCCGGGCCTACTCGTCGAAATCAACGCAATGGCGGTTGTTCCCGAAGCCTCACTGAGTGCCTGCAGCGTAACGATGCCCTAGCGAAGAATATTTCCGATGCCGGCACTTTTTCAGCGCGGGACCGGATGCCCTTGCCAGCATTATTCTCGCCATAATCACTACTACTCCCGAATCCATCATGCTGACGATAGAATTTAGCCACCCGCCAACTAGAGATGACCCCACCGGTTGCGACCGGCGCCGCGGCAACATGCCTTTTATGCCCAATATAGATTGATGCTAAAAGGATAAGGGCCTCCCATAATTTGATTTAGTGAAACGGACTGGAGCTGCAACATAACGAGCGAATCGTGCTCATTCACTAACGTGGGATAAACTGCCGCATGACCTCAACCTCGGAGTGTTAGATATGCTGTCCCGTGAAGACAACGAGCTACTTACCCGCGTAGGCCCTGAAACACCTATGGGGAAGCTGCTACGCCGTTTCTGGTTTCCTATCCTGATCGCTGATGAACTACCTGTGCCCGATTGCGACCCCATCCGCGTTCGCGTGCTGGGAGAGTACTTCGTGGCATGGCGTAACACCGACGGTGTGCTCGGTTTGCTGGATGCGCGCTGCCCCCACCGTGGTGCTGATTTGTCCCTTGGCATGAGTCAAGAGAACGGTATCTACTGCCCACGTTGCCTTTGGAAATTCGATATTGACGGGAACATCCTTGAACTTCCCATGGAGCCCGAGGACAGCCCGCTGTGGAAAGTCAAAGCTACCTCGTGCAAGATCACGGAGTACGGCGGGATGATTTGGGCCTACCTTGGTCCGCACGATGACATTCCCGACCTACCTGAGTTTGAGTACACCCGCGTCAACGCTGACCAGCGTCACGTGTCGCGTTTTCTGGTGGAGTGCAACTATATGCAAGGCATTGAGGGAGGCCTTGATGCCAGTAGGGTGGCCGCTTTAGAGAAAGCGAATTCGATGGACAAACCGGGATCTCTCGATGATGAGCCCTCGCACACTGTTGAGGCCAAATCAACGGACTACGGCTTGCTCATCGGCACCGCGTTGGATGCTGAGGGCAACGTGAACCCTGAACTTCAGGTAACCCACTGGCTTATGCCTTTCTACACAACTGCTCCCGCCGATGCTGATGGCCTCTTGGAGGGAGTGGCGTGGGTCCCCATACATGACGAGGCGACGATGGCCTTCGCTATTACATATAACCCCGTTCGTAAGCTCAGTAAGAAGGTCCTAGATGAGATTCGGCTAGGAAAACGAGTCCATCCGCAGCTCGACGAGGGCACTCTCCGCCGTGCACGCAATCGGGAGAACGGTTTCCAGGAAAAGAAGCGGGCCGATGGTAAGTTTGTGGCCTTCGCTGATCGCTTCAAGACATCGTTCGAGATGGCTATCGCTTGTCAGGAGAGTATGGGGAATATTGTCGATCGATCGAAGGAAACCCTCGGGCCCAATGACGGCGCTGTTGAAGGCGCGCGAAAAATACTCATGACAGCGGCAGTCGATTTGATGGAAGGTACGATTCCCGTCATCATCCACAAAGGTGAAGCCTACCGCGTGCGGTCCTACACCGGAGAGGGCCAACGGGGCAGTGCCTTCGATGAGGATGAAAAAGTTCGCCACGGTATTAACGCTAAAGTCTAGAACCGCCCATAGCCCGGAACACGAGGAGATCCGCCTATGCCAGGAAGACTTGATGGCAAGTCCGTCATCATCACAGGTGCCTCCAGCGGGCAAGGGCGCGTTGCCGCTCAGCGGTTTGCTGAAGAGGGTGCGCGGCTAGTTCTCGCTGACAAGGACGATGCAGGCTTAGCTGAGACCGACGCGTTAATAAGGTCAATTGGTGCCGAAGTTGCACTGTACTCCGCAGATCTCACACAGGAGGCTGGCAATCAAGCGATGGTCGCCCTGGCTGTGAAGTCCTACGGAGGGCTCGACGCCATCTATACTCCCGCTGGTTTAGTTAAATTTGCATCAGCACACGAGCTAACGTTGGACGATTGGAAATTCGTCGTCGACTACGAACTCACGATGACGTTCTTGGCCTGCAAGTACGCTTTGCAAGCTATGAGTGACAACAGTGGCGGAAGTATCATCAACGTCTCGTCCGTCTCCGGCATCAACGGCTCTGCGCGTCACGCCGCACATGCGGCTACTAAGATGGGTGTTGTGGGGCTAACGCGCCAGATCGCTGTTGAGTACGGGCCACGAGCTGTGCGCTGCAATGCCATTGCGCCCGGCTTCATCGTTTACGCCCCTGGTCAACTGCGGGTCGCTCGCCAGACCGTAAACAGCCCATCAGCAGACAATGTTCCGCTGCGGCGCCATTGCACACCAGAGGATACGGCCAACGCTGCGGTGTTCCTTGCCTCCGATGAGTCATCTTTTATTTCAGGCCAAGTCATCGTCGTCGACGGGGCTGTGTCAATCAGCTAGACGCTCGCGAGAAACTCCAGTAACAGCGCGTTGTAGCGCTCAGGCTGCTCTAGTTGCGGCCAATGCCCGCAATGGGGCAGGAACGTCGACGTGCAGTCCTGGATTACCAATGCGGCCTTCATTGCTGCGTCGGTCAGTGGGGCTCGATGCTGGTCAGGGTAGAACCACGGCTCATCGCGTCCGTGGAGTAGAAATGTCGGTGCCAGGATACTTACGAGATAATCGGTGCCTGCATCACCTCCGCGCCTTGCAACCTGGCCTATCGCCCCGTTTTTCGCCCGTTGATACGCACCAGCATCCGACAATGTATCGAGCCTCAGTTGCGTCACCACATCCACGGCGGGCAAGTCGCGGTTGAACACGAAATCAGCTGTCGCGCGCCGCATGTCTTTGAACGTCAATTCAGGTTTGCTGAACATCTCACGAACGAAATTGTTGCGCGGGGTCGCGCCCAGAGACCCTATAGCCCTCACTGCTTCGGTGTCCACCCGGGGTTCGCCACCGCTTAGTGTCAGGCTAACCACCCGCTGAGGGTAATCGGCTGCGACATGGCTCAGTGTGACTCCCCCCATTGAGTTGCCAGCGACATGAGCCTTTGCGATACCCAATGCATCCAAGAACACAGGCACAAAAGCTGCTGCTGTAACGCTGCCGCTGCCAAGGACAACTGACTGACCAAACCCGGGCGCATCAGGGGCCGTCACGCGATACCCCGCATCAACTAAGGCATCGAAATTTAAATACCAACACATGAACGCAGATGCGCCCGCCCCCCCAGTGTGCATAAGAAGCACATCACCCCGGTCTGGCTCACCTGCCTGATAGAAAAATGTTTCGATGAGCGTCCCTTCAACGCTTACCGTTATCGTCCGGCCATCGCGAATGTTCATGCGCTCCCCTCGGTTTGCGGTTCTCGAAGGCCCGTGATTATGCCAAATCTAGCTGGCTGAGTGTGAGGACTTCTTTCGCCCTCGGACTGTCGCACCTACGGGCATGGCTATAGCACCTTGAGCGAGAGATAACGGAGTGAAGAAAGCCCAAAGTAAAGGCATTTGTATCTCAGCTAGATCGGGTTGCATCACCATCGCGTACCCCACTGTCGGTGCCACTACCACCAATGCCCCGGTCAAAGCACCAATCAGGCGCCCCTGCGAGCCGATTGCATGCTGATTTAGAGCGATGCCCATTAGGTATGGAATGAAATACGCCCCCGCAACCCAGAGCAGCGCGCCGAGATCACCAATCCAGTCATCAAGTACACCAACGGCGCCCATTGCCATCGCCGTCATCGCCATCACTCCAAAGGTGCCAAGCATTTGTCGTCTCGTGATATTCAATCCCATCTCGTCTTCTTGCCTAGCGTTTTGCCAGAAAGGCTAACCAACCCATCGTCTTCTTCGGAGCCTAAGGCGCATGCGCCCATAGAGTGACACCGACTCGCATGGTAGCATTGGGAGGCTCTGAGCAGAGGCCCATCGCGCCTCACCCTCCCCCGCGGCTCTCGCGGGGCATTATTTCTTTAGGGAGGCGATACGAACCGTGGCCCAATCCACTGTAACGTCAACGCCTGTGACCGATGTCATTGAGAAAGCACAAGCGGGTGAAGCACTCTCAGCGAGCGATGGTTATGTGCTTATGCGCGCCACTGGTTCAAAGCTTGCGAGCGTGATGCGCGTCGCATGCGAAAGCTCGGAGTCTGTACGACCTCATCGACGCGTGACCTACTCCCGCAAAATCTTCCTACCTCTCACCAACATGTGCCGTGACCGTTGTGGTTACTGTACGTTCGTCAAGGGCCCCAATCAAAAGGGTGTTCACACCATGACTCCCGACGAGGTCGTCGAGGTTGCGCGCAAAGGTGCCAAGCTTGGCTGCAAAGAAGCCCTCATCTCACTAGGTGATCATCCGGAACTTCGCCACCCTGAGATGCAACAAAATCTGGATGACCTGGGCTACGGAAGTACGCCTGAGTACGTAGCGGCCATTTCTGAACTCGTATTTCGTGAGACCGGACTCTTGCCACACACTAACTGCGGCACCCTCGACAACGCTGAAATGGCAGCCATCGCCACGTGGAACGCCAGTATGGGCATCATGCTGGAGAGCACGAGCATGCGACTTCACGAGCCTGGTGGCGCACACTTCGGTACCTCCACCAAGGAACCCGCCATGCGCATCGCCACCCTCGATACCGCTGGCGAACTAGGCGTCGCGATGACTACAGGAATCCTCATTGGGATTGGCGAAACGTTAGATGAACGAGTGGACGCACTGCTAGCGATCAGGGATGTGCATCAGCGCCACGGCAACATCCAAGAGGTCATCATTCAAAACTTCCGGGCGAAGACTTCAACGAGAATGAATAAAGCGCCGGAACCATCCACGGTGGATATGCTGCGCACGTTGGCCGTTGCTCGCTTGTTGCTCGGGGCTGAAATGAACATCCAAGCCCCGCCTAATCTCAACTCAGACGGTGCGGGCGCGTACCTATTGTCCGGGATCAATGACTGGGGTGGTGTATCTCCCCTCACGAAAGATTTCATCAACCCTGAAGCGATGTGGCCTGAGATACCGCAACTGAGAGAACTAACCGCTGAGGCAGGGTACGAATTGCGTGAACGCACAGTACTCTACCCAGAGTACTGTGCTACTGGCTGGAGACTCGCTAAGCCGTTAGCCGCCCGATTGTCCGAAATGACCGAGCCGGATGGATATGTAAGATCGGATCTGGAGTGGGTGAAATAGATGACCGACATGGGAAATCTCCCGCATCTTCGGGGCGTGCTCGAATCCATGGCTGGGGCAGTGGATTCAGAGGTTGCGCGAATCCTCGATAAATCGCTGAACGAAGGCGAGGTATCGATAGAGGAGGGCACGCGCCTATTCGATGCCGATGGCAACGCGTTGCTTGCAATCATGGCTACTGCTGACGAGCTCCGCAAGCGCACCAACGGCGATGCCGTGTCCTACGTTATCAATCGTAATATTAATTTCACCAACGTTTGCATCAAACGCTGTGGCTTCTGTGCATTCTCCAGGGACCATCGACAAGAGGAAGGTTACTTTCTTCCTCTGAACGAGATAGTTCGAAGGGCGCGCGAGGCAGCTGAGCTTGGCGCGACCGAAGTCTGCGTGCAGGCGGGCTTGCCGCCCAAGATGGAAGGCTCTCTTTACATCGACCTTACCCGTGAACTCAAGGCAGAGTTGCCTGACATGCACATCCACGGATTTTCCCCTGAAGAAGTGCTTTATGGTGCAATTCGTTCTAAGTGTTCTATCGAGGACTATTTGCTGGGACTCAAGGCCGCAGGTGTGGGCTCTCTTCCAGGCACCTCCGCTGAAGTATTAGACCAGGAGGTCAGGGATCGGATAGCCGCAGGCCGCATCACAGTCGAGCAGTGGACGGAAGTCATCAAAACAGCTCACAAAGTTGGAATTCCTACTACTTCCACAATTATGTTTGGCCACATCGAAACCAGTGCTCATCGCGCCGCTCACCTGGCCTACCTCCGGGACATCCAAAAGGAGACAGGCGGTTTCACAGAATTCGTTCCACTCAGCTTCGTCCACGAAGAAGCCCCCATGTTCGCGGACGCCATCGGTAAGTCAGCGGCTGAGGGAGGCCTCAGCGACATGCGCCCCGGCGCTACCGGCGCTGAGGTCATTAAGATGCACGCCATCGCTCGCATCATGCTCCACGGCTGGATCGACAACATCCAATGCTCGTGGGTTAAGGAAGGCCCGAAGCTCGCGCAGGTACTGCTTTCCGCGGGCTGCAATGACGTGGGAGGCACTCTGATGAATGAGAGCATTTCCACTTCGGCTGGTGCGTCGTACGGCCAACTTGTACCGCCGTCGGAGCTACGTCGATGGATACGGGATATCAATCGAGTGCCAGTGCAGCGCGATACCCTCTACCGAGTGCTTCGGTCTTTCGAGACGGAACCCCTTGAGCCGGAAGCTCTCGATCTCGCCCAGGTCGGCGCCTCGGAGCGGTTCGGCTCTTTCGCTGAACTCATAAAACTCGACGAGTGGCGCTACACCGGTCAGCGCGCCCCCACACTGTCCGGACCCACTTGGGTCGAGATCAAGCGCGGATCGTAGAGACCAGCAGGTAAAGTGACCCGCCTATGCCCCAACCTAAAATTCTAGCCATAGCTGGCGGTGTTGGCGGAGCGAAGTTGGCTCTCGGGCTGGCCCGCTCGCTGCTCCCCCAGGACCTAACAGTTGTCGTCAATACTGGCGATGATGAGATTTTCCATGGCCTCCACGTATCGCCGGACTTAGACTCCGTGACCTATGCCCTTGCTGGCCTGACCAACCCTGACACCGGATGGGGCGTTGCTGGTGACAGCTTCCGCACTCTGGAGGCTCTGCGTCGACTAGGTGCCGAGACCTGGTTTGGGTTGGGCGATCTTGATTTAGCCACCCATATTCGCCGCACAGCGCTGTTAGCGGATGGCATGTCCCTGTCTCAGGTTACCGCTGAAATCACCCGGCACCTGGGTATCGAGTGTGCCGTCGTGCCCATGACTGACGCATCGGTTCGCACCGTTGCGATGACGGATGTCGGGGATCTCGCATTTCAAGAGTACTTTGTTCACCGTGGCTGTGAGCCCCGTATCTTAGGCGTTCGATTTGATGGCGCCGATACCGCATATCCGTCCCCGGCATTCGCCGATGCGCTTCACTGGGCGGATGCTATCGTTTACTGCCCCTCCAACCCGATGGTGAGCATCGGACCGATCTTAGCCGTTACTGGCGTGCGTAGTGCTATCGAAAATTTCGCAGGCCCTCGTATCGCAGTTAGCCCCATCGTTGCAGGGCAGGCCATCAAAGGTCCCGCAGGGAAGATGATGGAAGAACTAGGGGAAGAAGTCAGCTGCGTCGGCGTTGCCCGTCGCTACAAGGGCCTGTGTGATGCGCTCGTCATCGACCGCATCGACCGCGAACATTCAGCGGGTATCGAGGACTGCGGCATGCAGTCAGTCGTTACGGCGACCATCATGAATACTGAATATGAAAAAGTGCGATTGGCCGAGGAGATTGTGAACATCATTGACAGATGGAATAGCTAGCGTGATTAGCGCTGTCGCCGCACCGCTGCGCCTCATCGTGCCCATGAAATCATTAGATCAGGCGAAATCCCGCCTGTGGGTGGATGTCCCCACACATGAGCGCGAGGGAGTTACGCTATTGATGTTGGACACAGTGCTTCGCGCCGGAGTCGCTGCGCTAGGTTCGACGGCGGTTCATGTTGTCGGCGGAGATGCATTCATCCAGGGCGTGGTCAGCGATGCTGGGGCGATTTGGTCTGAGGATTCAGGTGAGGGATTGAACCCATCTATCTGGGCTGCTATGCAATCCGCCTACGTTGACGGCTGTAGAGCAACTTTGTTCATGCCTGGTGACTTGCCATCGGTTCATGCTGAGGACATTGTCGCGATTGCCACTGCTAGTCTTGATAGCACTCGCCCAGTTGGTGTGCGCGCGGAACCCGATGGTGGCACCAATGCGCTGCTTATCCCAGCCACTTGCGCTTTCTCCCCCAAACTCGGGTTCGATAGCTACGCCAAGCACACCGCTGCAGCAGAGGAAGCGGGTACTCCTCTCACTACACTTGACTTGCCTCGCGTGGCGTTCGATATGGACTCGTTCGACGATATGATTTGGGCCGGGAATAATATTCCTGGTTTTTCGAAGAAACTCTACGACTGGCAGGACTGGCTACAAACCCAGAGACCTAAGGAGAACGCTTGATGGCAGGGAACGCGACTAAGATTGGCATATTGCTTGGCACCCGCGGGCTTGTGATGAGCGCCATTCGTGAGGGCCGAGCCGTGAATGCGGATGTCATGTTGGAGTTGGCTGAGCGCGCAGATCAAGCGGGAATGGACTCCGTTTGGGTAGGCGATAGCCTGCTGTCCAAGCCTCGTCTAGAGCCAGTCGCCGCCATGTCTGCCATAGCAGCTCGCACTAAGAACGTTCGTATCGGCACGGCCGTCATGTTGCCCGCGATTCGACATGCGGTTCCTCTGGCTCATAGCCTGGCAACCGCTGACATCCTTTCCCACGGGCGCATCGTCATCGGGGCAGGTGTCGGTGGCGCCTTCACCCCGGGTCAAGCCCAAGATTGGGTCGCTGCAGGTGTCGACCCAAGAACCCGTGCGGCCCGCTTTACTGAGCTCGTACAGGTCATGAAACGCCTCTGGACAGAGGACCACGTCAGCTTTGACGGGAAGCATTTCAATTTAGACGACGTCACGCTTAACCCGCGTCCTGTGCAAAAAGGTGGCGTGCCAATCCTGCTCGCCACCCATTACCACACCGGGTCAGAGCGCCAAGTCCTAAGGGCTGCCCGCCATGGCGATGGCATCATTGGTATCAGCGATTATCCTGATGATTTCGCGCTCACGGTCAGAAAGGTAAATGAATTGGTGGTGGCTGAAGGCCGCGACCTCTCAGCCTTCGAGCATGTCTATTACATGACCGTCAACATTGGCGACGACCCCGCGAAGGCGAAAGAAGAGGCTGAGGACTTCCTCGTCTCGTACTACGGCGTCAATCATTGGGGTGATCGATGGGGACCTTGGGGCACACCGGTCGAAATTGCAGCCAGGATGCGCGAGTTTGCGGATGCTGGCGCCGACCATTTGGTCGTTCGCTTCGCTGGCTGGAACCAGCTATCTCAATGGGAACGCTTTGAGAACGAGGTCCTGCCTGCCTTTAGGCGCTAGTCTTGAGCTAGAGAGCTCGCACTCGCACCCGCGCTGCGACTTCCATGCCGAGGGACACGTGCACGCCGTCGTGGTGTAGGTCAACGACTCCTCGGTAAGAAGCGATGTCTTCGATCTCAATCTCGCAGCCTGGAAGAATGCCGTTCTCTACCAGGTACGACAGCAGAGGGAAATCCTCATCTGGTACGCGTACTATCACGTACTTGCGGCCAGCCTTCGCCTCGCTGAGGCGAAGGATCCCTGGAGTTTCGCCCCGAATGCCCTGATCACCCTCCCGGTAGATGGGGCGTCCATAGGGACAGGTCTCAGGGAATCCGAGCTTGTGTTCGATACGCTCTAGAAGCTCTGGTGAAATTGCGTGCTCGAGCTGATGTGCCACAGACTCAGCACGCTCGATTGGCACCTCAAGAATATCTACCAACATGCGCTCCGACAGGCGATGACGGCGAACTACATCCCGAGCACGGGCGTGGCCTTCAGGAGTAAGCATGATTTGCTTTTCCTTGGAGACCAGCACCAAGCCTTCCTTGGCCATACGCTGCACCATGCCTGAGACCGATGCCAACGTAGTCCCCACCTCTTCCTCAGGTGGGATACGCCGTAGATAGCCAGCGAGTTCGCTGACATGTGGCGAAACTCCATCTTCTTGGAGGATCGCCAACGACAGCAGATAGTTTTCTGCGGCCCTGGACATCCTCCAGCCCCTTTGCTCGGTCTCTCTTAGCGGTTTACGTGTCTGCTGTGCCATGAATCTATTATCCCACACGTTCGCAACTACTTCAGCGAATCGCGCTCCTTACGTTGCTCACTGTAAACTTTTGGAACTGCTTCCTCGAGGTGTTTTTTTGACTACTCTATCCGGCCCGTCCCGCCCCCCCCGCTCTGGCGGCAAACCTGAATCTCTAATTATCCTATTGCACGGTCGTGGCTCTAACGGAAACGACCTCATAGGCCTCGCGGATGCTATCTCTCAGCATTACCCCAACACCGCATTCCACGGCCCCAACGCACCTATCCAGATGGGGCCGTCTGCTTTCCAATGGTTCGAGGTCAACGGAGAGGAGAGCCGCGAGCCTGGGCTTCAAGGCGTGGCTCCAGTGATTAATGAGTACATCGACAACCTGCTTGCGCAGTATGGATTACCTTCCGCCAAGTGCGCCCTTATCGGCTTCTCTCAGGGCACCATCACGTCGATACACGTCGCACCACGGCGCACGGACCAGCTTGCGGGTGTCGTTGGATTCAGTGGGGCCTTATTCTCAGGTAGTTCGCTTGCCGACGAGCTGCAGAGCAAGCCGCCATTCATCCTCATCCACGGAGATGAGGACCTTGTGCTGGACTCAAGAGAAACAGAAATAGCCACGAGACGCTTAGAGGAAGCCGGAGTGCCAGTATCCATGCACATTCTGCCTGGCTTACCACACAGTATTGATCAGCGAGGTCTCTCGCTAGCTGTCGAATTCCTTAACCATGTCTTGGCCTAGCTGGCTACTTGGAATTCCCGTAGGCCCGGCGCGATGGCAAGGGGCGCTCCCGTAAGGGCTTGAACCTCTTCGGGAGAGTAATCCGGAGCGATTTCTTTGAGAACAAACCCGGATAGAGTCACTTCAATGAGTCCTAGGTTCGTTGCTATTAGCTTTACCACACCCACAGCAGTCAACGGCAGCGCGCAGCGTTCAACGAGGCGGGCCTGCCCATCGCGTGTAGTGTGATCCATGATGACATAAACGTTTTTCGCACTCACTGCCAAATCCATGGCACCGCCTATACCACCACCCTTGCGACCGGTCACTCGCCAGTTGGCGAAATCCCCATTGGCCGCCACTTCGTATGCGCCCAGCACCGTCACGTCCACATAGCCTGCGCGGATTAGCGCGAATGAATCAGAATGGTCCATTGTCGCCATGCCTGGTTGTGGGAGCACATATTGGCCACCTGCATTCACTAACCAGAGATCTTCTTCGCCGTCGACCGCCATCGGACCATAATTAACAACACCATTTTCGGCTTGGTAAACGATTTCTTTGTCTGGGTGGACGAAATTCGAGCAAAGGGTTGGTATCCCAATGCCGAGGTTCACCACCCAGCCGTCTTGGAATTCCATCGCTATTCGATTGGCCATTGCCTGCCTATCGATCGGTTTCTTGTTGGTCATCGTTGGTTCTTGACCTCTTTGGTGGCATCAGCGGGAATGACAATCATCCGGTCAACGAAAATGCCTGGCGTATGGACTGCATCGGGGTCAATGTCGCCGGAAAGAACGATGGGCTCGTCCAACTCTACTATGGTTACTTTGGCTGCACGTGCCATGATGGGGCCGAAATTGCGCTGAGTGAGTCGGTATTGGAGATTGCCGAGATCGTCTGCGGTGTGGGCATGGATGAAGGCATAGTCTGCGGGCAGTGGTAACTCCAAGAGATAATCTCTGCCATCGAAATTCCGCACCTCCTTGCCATCGGCGATTTCCGTGCCAACACCTGCAGCAGTGTAGAAGCCTGCTATACCTGCGCCTGCCGCACGGATGCGCTCGGCGAGCGTTCCCTGCGGCATTAATTCCGCGTCAATCTCGCCCGCCTCATATAACTCCGTGAACGGCAACTTTGCTGATGGGTGTGTCGCTGCCGTGAATGCCGCCGATACTTTGGCGACCCGGCGACTCTGTACTAGCAGGCTCAGATCAACCAAGCTGCTATCCCCCCACCGGCCAGGCGTGTTCGAGATTGCATGAATCTCCTTGGCACCCTGCCGGTGCAACGCTGCAATCAGATTTCGTGGTGTCCCTGGCCCAGCGAAGCCAGAGAACATAATCGACGCACCGTCGGGGATATCCGCGACTGCCTCATCGAAGGTGTCGAATAATTTGTTTCTCATAGTGTGCCCCAACCCTACCGCGCGGACGTACTTGCTGCCAAGCCCTATGGCATGCTCCTAGAGAAATCAACTTACGTAGATATGTAAATTAGATACTGCCTATCGCTGAACTCGCCCCTTCACGGTATCCTGCCTGCTCGGGTAAATGAGCGCGATTCTCTTTCTAACCTTGCGGAGGCATACATGGGCGAGCTTAATGGCAAGACAGCAATCGTCACCGGAGCGAGCAGAGGTATTGGGGCACGGATTGCCAGAGTGCTTGGGAACGAAGGTGCGCGCGTCATCGCAGCAGCGCGCACGCTCAAAGAAGGCGACCATCTCCTAGAGGGATCATTAGAAACTACCGTCACTGGAATCATATCTGCGGGCGGCGAGGCGACTCCGTACCCTTGTGATATCTCGACCCCGGAAGGCTGCGAATCGCTCGTACAGGCTGCGCACGACATCTATGGGCCAGTAGATATTCTCGTCAACAATGCAGCGCTCAGCTACTTCCTGCCCATCAAGGACTACCCGGTGAACCGCTGGATGCGGTCTTGGGCTATCAACGTGCATTCGCCGTTCATTCTTAGCCAACTTGTGCTGGGCGACATGGTCCCACGCCGGGACGGGCGCATCATCAGTATCTCGTCGGTTACGGCAATAGGCCCAGGGCGCGGGCCGTACAAAGGAGATTTCAGCGAAGAGTACCGCCTCAAGAACAGCGCTTGCTACGGTGCAGAGAAAGCAGCACTGGAGCGATTCTCACAAGGACTTGCAGCCGAAGTTTACCCAGTTGGAGTAGGTGTTGCTGCTGTTGCACCGTCCCTAATCGTGGCCACGCCTGGAACGGTTTACCATAACCTTGTCACGGGCTACGACGACCCTCGGGGTGAGTCCACTGACATGCTTGCCCAAGCTGTACTCCTACTGGCCACGCAGCCGCTAGACTCGATGACTGGCCGCGTGGGCTACAGCCAACAACTGCTTCAAGAGGCGGGATGGATAACCGATGGGTGCGGCCCCGGCATCGACGCTGATTGGTCCGTCAGCGGATTCTCACTAATATAGAGGCCACTAAACGCCCTTCCCCTTAGCCCTCTCTCTCTCAACAAGCATACGCCGTAGCAACTTTCCCGAGGGATTCTTCGGAATGGTATCTACGAATTCGACTTCGCGGACGCGTTTGAACGTTGCAACCTGATTGCCTACGTAATCCATCAATTCATATGTACTCGCTATAGAACCAGCCTTCAAGACTACGAATGCTTTGGGTATTTCGCCGTGCTCTAGATCTTCCTTGCCGATAACGGCAACGTCGGCCACAGCTGGATGTTCCAGCAGAATTCCTTCTAACTCAGCTGGAGGGACTTGAAAGCCGCTGTATTTGATTAACTCTTTTTTGCGATCAAGTACGTAAACGTAGCCGTCTTCGTCAACCTTCACCAAGTCTCCTGTGCGGAACCACCCATGTGAATCGATAGCGGCCGCAGTCGCGTCGGGTTGGTTGTAGTAGCCCCGCATAATGTTCGCCCCTCGAAGCAATAGCTCACCCAGCTCGTTGGGGCCAAGGTCAACCAGCCCCGTCTCCATGTCCACCACGCGTTGCTCGATGTCAGGCAACACTGGACCGATAGAACCCGGCTTCATCCGCTCATCAGTGAAATCCATATGCGTAACAGGCGACGTTTCGGTCAAGCCGTAGCCCTGAATGACTGTACAGCCGAGACGATTCGCAATCCGCAACTGGAGATCTGCTGACATAGGAGCCGCTCCGAACATGATGAACCGTATCGACGAAACGTCATAATCGTTGACAAGTGCCGTTTGCGAGAGGCCGACGCCGACGGGGGGTGCGGTGAAAAGAGCAGTCACTTTATGGTCTTGAATGAGAGACAGGAACTCCGCCATATCAAAACGGCCCATCATCACCTGCGTTGCGCCAACATACAGCGCCTGCTGCATAAGCACCGTCATCCCATAGATATGAAACAACGGCAGGTGAACCAGCACTACGTCGTCGTGGCACACGGTATTGTCCTCGGCGCGATCGGCTAGCTGTCGAACATTCGCGTGTAGGTTCTGGTGAGTCAGCATCACCCCTTTGTTAACGCCCGTCGTGCCGCTCGAAAAAGGGAGAGCGGCTAAATCGTGCACTGGGTCGATCTCTACATGAACTGGCTCGCCCAAGGCTGCGTCGATGAGCCCCCAGAACGAACCTGCTTCGTTTGCGCTGTCGTTGATGACAATCAATCGCTGCAGGTTCGGCGCGTCCTTCGCCGCCGCCTCGGCCATATCAAGTAGGTTTTCGTGGACGATCAGCACTGCAGCTCCCGACGCATTCAACTGCGCAGCGATTTCTCGTTCCCTGTATCCAGAGTTGATTGTGGTAACAGTCGCCCCTGCCTTCAGGATTCCGAAGAAACCCACCTCGAACTCCACGCAATTCGGGGCCAGTATCCCAACAAAGCCGCCCTTGCTCACGCCAATGCCTTGAAGTGCGACGGCGAGGCGACTTGCGTAGGCGTTAAGCTCTCCGAATGTGACTCGTCGACCACCGTCGACGATTGCGGTCTTGTGAGGCCACTGCTTAGCAGCGTTGGTTAACAAGCGTTGTACGGGTTCTGGGGTGAGAATACCTAAGGATGGACGAACAACGAACACTGTGACCTCCTCGTGCACACGCCGATATGCGCATACAGGGGGAAACTATCCGATGCGCGCCAGTGCGTCAACGGACTGGCGCGCAGCGGGCCAGCCCAACGGCCAGCGCCCGATCAGCCAGTTCAGAGGCAATCAGTAACCTCTATTGATGTATTGGTGGATGAGGTTACTGATTGTTAATCTTCATTGGTGGCCATAGGACCAAGACTCTCGATAACT
The DNA here is from genome assembly GCA_937901475.1 of uncultured Dehalococcoidia bacterium. Lineage (GTDB taxonomy): Bacteria > Chloroflexota > Dehalococcoidia > Lucifugimonadales > Australimonadaceae > CALGTL01. The sequence continues at coordinate 5,289 of CALGTL010000055.1, read as the reverse complement.
TCCGACACAACGCCAACGAGAGCATTGCTTCGTTAAAACGGCCTTTTGTTGCCGGATTTCCATACTCAGTTTGTTAAGTGGCAGGAATTACCACTGATAGAGATGAGTACGCAATCGAAGCCCCACCTTATCTCAACAACATGCGCTGTCTAACTTACCCCGTAAAGAGCGTTCGGATTGTCGATGAGTATGCGATCTACTACGTTCGAAGCAATGCTCGAATTGCGGAGAGTTTTAATCATATGAGTTTGCGCTGACGGATCAGACGCTAAACGGTCGTTGGTCCCTGGGCTGTGATGGCCGTAATCAGTGCCTACTACGATATGGTCTTCGCCGATGTAGCGCACCAAATAGTCGTAATCCTCACCCACTTCATAGGAAATCCACATGCGGTTCTCCTCGAACAGCTTTGGCCCCCAGAAATCGGAGTCAGCCTTCATGGTGCCCTGAAGCTGGTACATCGCATAGGGCACCCACGAGGCACCAGTCTCGATGAACCCCCAGCGTAGCGTCGGGAAATCCTGTGGCACCTTGTTCTGTACGAGATTGCGGAAAGCCACAATTGGTGGCATGCGCCCATGCGTGAAAGTATGACTTCGTTGGATGTCCACCAGGTTATTTAGTGCTGGCGCACCCTGGCCTTGGTGCACAGTGATAGCCAAGTCTAGGGCCTGTGCCTCTTCGTAGACCGGGAAAAAGTAGGGATCGTCTAGCGTGCGATCGCCCTCGATCCCCCTGAAGAAGACCCCGCAAGCGCCGTGTGTTTTGCCGTACCGCAACTCTTGGATTGTCGCATCCACGTCCCGTAGCGGGGCCACGACTACCCAGCGGATGATGCCCCCTGATTTCACGTACACGTTCGCCATGTAGCGGTTGTATGCCTTGCACAGCGCAACCTCATAAGCTGCGTCGTTAGTCAGGTAGGCGAGAAACAGAGTCGGGAAGACCACCTGGCCATCCACGCCTTGCACCTTCATATCCTCGAAGCGCATGGGTAGGTCAAGTAATTCGCGGGCCTTGCGATCGACCCTGTCGCGCACGCTCGATTGTGAGGTGGGTGTCACCAAGCGATTGCCACCGCGCCCTGCGGTACGGGGGTAGATTTGGCCATCAATCAACCACATGTGATCGGACTTCCCGTATTGGGTATCGTCCGGCACACTCACTACCACTGGGCGGCGTGCGTACCATTCAGGATCTAGGTGTTCCCACATCTCTGGGGGCTCTGCGATATGCGTGTCGGCGTCGAGTATCCCTGCCATGCGAGTGTCCCTTCTGAATCCAATCCTTTGTCGCTACCGAATGGATGGGGTGACTATACCAGCGCTCGCGATAGAATGCCCCCAAGATCAAAGCCTCTCTCGCAATAGGAGCAACTTTTGGCACTGAATGATTTCAACATTAATGGTCGGCAAGCCGTAGTTATCGGCGCTGGGCGTGGCATCGGCCGGGGCATTGCCCTTGCGTTCGCGGAAGCGGGCGCGGACGTAGCGGTCGTGGCGCTTAATGCGACGCGTATCGAAGAAGTCGCTGCCCGCGCGCAAGCTATGGGCGTGCTATCCACCGGCTATTCCACTAGTGCTGTTGACGCCGACGCCATGGACCAACTTGGTGCGCAAGTAGTACGCGATTTTCCAAACCTCAGTATTGTCGTGAACTGTGTTGGAGATTCGATTCGTAAACAAGTAGCCGACGCCCCGGGTGAACCAGGTAGTGGAATGACCAGCGCCGACTGGCATCGCATTATCGACCTCAACCTCACATCCGCATTCGAGGGCTGCCGCGTGTTCGGGCCTCATCTCCGTGACAAAGGCTCAGGTAGCGTCATCAACATATCCGGTGTTCGGGGTATGCGGGCGTCCAAGAACATGGCTGCGTACGCCTCAAGTAAAGCAGGCATTGCCCGCCTGACCGAGTCCGCCGCATTGGAGTGGGGTCCGGACATCCGCGTCAACGCTATCTCCCCTGGCCTGTTTCCCGACCCGGAGCAAGAATCGCCGGAAGAGATCGCTCGCTACACCGAGCAGGTGAAGCACAGGATTCCCTTGGAACGTACCGGCGGTGTCCGCGAAATTGGCCTCATGGCCATCTACCTCGCATCAGATGCCGCTGCCTACGTCACGGGCCAGACATTCGTTATCGATGGCGGTACAAGTCTGGTCTAGCGCCACCGTTACGGAGTTTGATATCAGCGTGCTTGGGCCTTTCTCTTCCGCACGTTTTTGGAGCGCACATGAACATAGCCGTTTGCATCAAATGGGTCCCTGTTGTCTCACGCATGAAATTCGACCGTGAGACCCGCCGCATCTTACGTGAAGGTGTGCCCAGTGAGGTCAATAACTGGGATATCGTTGCCGTCCAGCGAGCGACTGAGTTGCGAGCTGAGTACGGTGGCACGGTCACCGCAATTAGCATGGGGCCACCCCAAGCCCGCGATGGCCTCGCTCGTTGTATAGCGCAAGGTGCCGACCAAGGCCTGCACATCAATGATCCTGCGCTAGCGGGATCGGATACGCTTGCGACTTCGCGAGTCCTCGCTGCTGCTCTACGACGTGAGCCGTACGATTTAATATTATTCGGTAATTTCTCCGTGGATGCCGACACTGGCCAGGTCGGGCCCGAGGTTGCTGAGATGCTGGGCCTCGCTCAGATTACGGGCGCATCCAAGCTCGATGCTATCGACGCCAAGACCGTCCGCGTGGAGCGTAATCTCGACGACTCCGTTCAAGTGCTCGAAGTGTCACTTCCTGCCATCGTCACCGTTGCCGATGGCGTTGCGAGCGACCCATTCCCCGGTCGAGAGGCCCTCACTGCCGCCAAGGAGCGTGACATACCTGTACTAACCATCGCGGACCTGGGGCTGAAGCCTTCGGATGTTGGAGCTGACGGCTCCCCTACCTGGGTGTCGGAGATACGCATCCAAGAATCTTCTCGTGAACCGCTCATTATCGAAGAAGTGCCCGCCTCGGAAGCCGCCGCACAGGTGGTGGCTATACTCAAACAACGTGGAGTACTGAATGCAGCGCTCCGAGCACCTCGCGATCTGACGCCCGCGCCCGCTGTCGCGCGCCCCCCCACTGGGCAAGGAGTGTGGGTGGTCGCCGAACTTGGCCGAAGCGGGCCTCGACCCATCACCTATGAATTGTTGGCAGGAGCACACTTCGTCGCCCAGGCTATCGATGGTCATGTGGCGTCGTTGCTATTGGGCCCTCCAGGGATAACAGGAGTCGCCGCTGATCTTGTCGCGCACGGTGCCGACGCCGTTCTTATCGCTGAGGACGAGCGCGTCGCTGAGTACTCGACCGATGCTTACGCCGCGACTCTCGCAAGCGCCATCCAGCGAGAGAATCCCTACGCAGTCTTCCTTCCATCTACTCCTGACGGACGTGATCTCGCTGGCCGAGTCGCCGCTCGATTGGGCCTAGGCCTCACCGGCGACTGTATAGGACTTGAGGTTGATTCAGAAGGAAACCTCGCGCAGCTAAAGCCTGCCTTCGGCGGCAGTGTCATCGCACCCATCTACTCGAAGACATTACCTAACATGGCCACCATTCGCCCTGGTGTTCTCCAAGCCTTCGCGCCAATCAATGGGCGCGATGGCGCAATTCTTGAAATTGATGTACCACCGGTTGAGAACCGAGTGCGGCGTATCGATGCTCGCCCCGTGGACGTTACGGACGTTGCTGACCTCGATACAGCATGGGCCATTATCGGCGTTGGCAATGGAGTTGGAGCCAACGGGGTAACGGAACTCACTGCATTGCGTGAGCTACTAGACGCTCGCTACGTCGTCACCCGTGACGTGGCGGATTCTGGCTGGATGCCCCGCCAGCTTCAAGTAGGCCTCACAGGGCGCTCAGTCGCACCCAGCCTCTACATTGGGATTGCCCTGCGCGGGGACTACAACCACCTCGTTGGACTTCAACGCGCGGGTACCCTTGTTTGCGTCAACAACAACCGGCATGCCTCGATATTTCGTGGCGGTGTTGACATTGCTGTTCTTGCCGACTGGCACGAATTTGTCCCTGCCCTCACCTCTGCCCTTCGCGCTGAAATGGACTTTTGACTTTCAGAGTACAAGGCAGGCCTGGACCGCGATGTGCAAGGGCTTCACGATCTGGAACCCCACCGCCTAGCCCCGTAGCTGCCAGCCGACCTGGTGCCTTGCGGAGGTCTCATAAGGTTCGTCTTATAGGACACTTTTCATGGTGCTGGGCACCCCAACTTACGCAACCGCGTTACTACTTCACCTGGGAAGATTGAACTAGGGGCATAGCATGCAATATTGCATAGACCCCGGCCTTGTAGTTTGCCATCGGTGACGAATACTAAACACGGAAAGGAACCGGGAATATATTCGCGGTGACATCAGTCATGCTGAGGCCCGACAAAGGAGTCCTCACCAGAAGCTATACGCTGACCGCTTTCAAGTCGGAAACCTCGGGCACTTGCACTCCCAGGTTGGCCCACGTTGCACCTTGGTCTGTGCTGCCGAATATATGACCCTTGCGAGTCGCAACGAAAACGTTGTCAGGGTCGGCCGGGTCCAGGGTGATTGCTTCAGCGTAGAAGCGCGACATTTCTTGGGTCGTGCTCAACCCCTGCCATGTCTCGCCACCATCTGTCGATCGGATCAACGACGTACCCGCGCCAGTTTCGCGCTTGCGCCATTCATTCGGGTTGCCGTATGCCACCGCTGAGTACACGATATCTTCGTTCCGAGGGTCAGTGACCATGGGGATGGAGTATTCTTGATCGAACTCCATCGCCATCGGAATCCAGCTCGCACCACCGTCTAAGCTACGGTACAACGCCCGCCCAGGAGACTCGCCAAGACGGTGGCTGTGGCCGCCGGTGGAGAGATACAGGCACTCGGGCTTATCCTTTCGCGATACCAGTTGGTGGGCGTCTGCGTCCACTGCGTTGTCCAGTAGATTCCAGGTTTTTCCTGCATCTATGCTCTTCACCATATAGCCGACCTGCAATGTAGCGTAGATGATGCTCTTGTTCTGCGGGTCAACCACCACATCGCGCACGTGGGGCTCTACGGCTGGCACTGGGTAATCGATGTCGCTAATCCCCTGCACGTCAAGGATGCCGTCTAGCGACTCCCAAGTCATCCCACGATCATGAGTAACCCAAATGGCGATAGGCTCGCTGCCTGCATAAATCGTGTGATTGTCGTGCGGGTCGATGGTTACACACTTGACCTTGCCGGGGCCAGCTTTGCCACGGTTTGGCTTGCTCCAAGTCTGCCCTCCGTCTTCCGTGCGCAACACACCATCACCG
>CALGTL010000054.1 GCA_937901475.1 uncultured Dehalococcoidia bacterium | reverse complement strand
ACAACCGTTACAGGAACAAAGGCCACTTAAACGCGGCCGTCCTCAAAAAGAAACATAGAGTGACTAGTCGGAGACCGAACAAAGCATCACTTTTTGCTTTTGGAAATGACAAAGACCATCCTAGAATTTCAACGAGATTGTTTCGCACCAATTACAGTGATGCCGAATGGAACGTACGAGTGGGACCCGATGGAAAAATCAAGCCGGGTGTGAACCCAAAAGATCCTCGTCATAGAAACAGTTTCAACAAAGACACGGTCCAAGGCAGACCGTATTGCTTAATTTGCAAGAAATCCGGCCACGATATGACATCATGCCGGACACCTCCACGAAAAGGAGGGAAAGGAAAAGGGAAAGGACAAGGTGGCCAACGAGGCCGTGGGCAGGGTAGAGGACAAAATAAGTCCCGCCGCTAGGGAAATGCCACTTTCTCACATCTGAGCGTGATATACGACGGAGATGAGGAAGTGGGCGTCCCAAATGAAGAAGTGAGCCTATGTGCCACAACACGGAGCTCACGAAGAGCACGAAACCCACCCGCGCGACCGCCTGGGAGGCGACGCGCACACCATCCCCCAGTTCCAGGCGACGAAGCATGTAGAGATGCGACGCCAACAAAACTGGCTAACAAACAATTTATCATACCATCCTTTCTGTACGGAGTACAGAAAGCGCGATGCATGATAGATACGGGAGCTAGCATCAGCTTCACAAGCCAACAAGTCGTTGATAAACTGCGAGCGAATACACAGCTGCAACATACGAACATCAAGACTTATGAAAGGAAACTTATAGTCTCATTAGGAGACGGCAGTACAGCAAATGCAAGTGAAGGCGTGGACATACAGATGAACTTTGCAACAGATGATTTAACAGCACAATGTGCAATTCTGCCTAGTCTGCCTAATGGCATCGATCTCATCTTAGGAAATGATTTTCTGAGCAAATTCGACATTCTGATACGTCCAGCTCGAGCAGAGTGTTCATGGTTCAGTGAAAAACAGAACAAACACCTATGCATACATGGATGCTCAACGATAATGCCGGTGCACAGCGCACCGAAAAGGGATAACACTTACCCGGATGGCAGAGCAAACCAGCTACGCCATCACATTTTGACGCTGGGAACGAACAGCGACGCCGACTCAGACATAGAAATTGTTGACTCGGTAGAACTAGGAAAGAGGTTACGGCTTATGCGAGAAAAAGCGCAAAACAAAAGGATGAATAATCCAGCCCTAACCCAACGAGAAGCTTTGCATGATGAAGTTGCTTATGTGCTCACCACAGCAACTCTCCTGAAAGAAGTCCAAGCAGCAGTGCAAGCTGATAAAGATAAACGATGGCAACCGTCGTCATCTAAACGACACAAGAACTCTTTCAGAAAATGCGAAAATAGCGACTGCTCGGCAGCAGCTATCAACCTACCTTGCCGCCGCCATCCAGACCGATTGATGATGGCGTGCTCGACACAATGTCATAAGGTAGCAAAGCAGCGACGCAGAAGAACTCTTGGAGAGTTGGCGTCGATGAAACCGCGGTCCGACACTGACAAGGCTGATGCAGAGGTCGAAGCTCTAACGAAGTCCGCGGACTATTCGTTAGCACGATCGAAGCATATGCACAAGCAGTCCATGCCCGACGGTATACTAGCTGGCCATTCAGACGGCCAGAAGGCTAACAGTTACACTTCAGACACAGAGGATATGACGGGTGCACATCATCCACCAGGGATAATAGCACCGATTGCAAAACGGAAAATAGACTTTGATCTATCACATGGATCGAAAGTCATGAGCGAGGATTCTGCAGGGAACATCTCCAGTACCCAGATTGATACTAAAATTAGTACTCTCAGGGACTCGATGCTTTGTACCGCAGTATTATCAGAAGAATACCCCGCTGCGACGACAAAAAGCGGAAATAATTTTGAAAAGGACGGAAATAATTCCAGTAGGAAACCCCGGACCGTTTCTAAAGCCGCACACGGGCGTCTCAAAAACTCCCAAGCCGTTACTAAGGAAAACCTCTGCGCATCTAGCAAACGGAAGTTGGAAGCTTACCGAGCTAGAGATCTGGAACCCCAAGAAGGAGAGTTAGCCAACAAAAATAACGAAATGTTCGAAACAATTCTACAAAGCAAACTACCAGAGAAGCTTATAGATGAAACGCATGCATCTCAAGTCACATGGATCAACAAAACATTGAAGAAGGACTACCTATGCCTCAAGCCCATGGACGGATATCGAGACATGCCAATTGAAGAAATGGTACGCATTGAGGACAAAGTCGACCTCTCAAATTGCCCCATTCCGAACAGAAGCTACAAAATCCCTCGCGCTCTACTACCAAGCCTTGAAAAATTCATCGTCGAAATGAAAAATGCTGGTTGGATAGAGGACTCAACGAGTGAATTCTGTAGCCCCGTGCTCATTATTCCAAAAGGAGCACCACATGAAAATAAAGGCTACCGATTTGTGGTAGACCTAAGACAACTAAATGCTAGAACGAAGAGCCTACAATACATGGTCCCCGAATTGGGAGAGATGTGGGCAAAATTACGAAACGCAAAATTCATATCAAAACTAGACTTGCGTCACGGATTCTGGCAAATGGGACTTCACCCAGAAAGTCGTCACAAGACATCGTTCTCATGTGAATACGGAACATTTCAATATCGCGTTTTGCCCATGGGCCTACTAACCGCATCAGCAGCATTTCAACGCTGGGTGGAAGGTCGCCTCAAGAAACATAATTTGCTATGGCAACGCGTCAACATCGGAGATACTTCCGAAGGTACATACCTCGACCAAGACAACCAACGATGTAAAGGATGGGCGGCGTGCTATATGGATGACTTGATTGT